>JAHQVQ010000031.1 GCA_019634305.1 Flammeovirgaceae bacterium
AAAAAAGAAAAAAGGAATAAGGAAAAGATCAAATATTCAGAATGTAGAAGCACTTGAAAATTTCCTTTCCACACTTCCGGAAGTTACACACCCAGTTTCTTTAGTAAGTTTTTATAAAGCAGCCAACCAGGCTTATTTTAATAATAATCCTAATGATTTTAAACTTCCAGCCAAAAGAGATGAAGCATTTATCCAGCGATATCTTAAAAATGCAGACCAGGAAAATGATGTGCTTAATTCATTTGTAGATACTTCTGGTCAGATTATCAGGGTTTCTATGAAAGTGGCAGATTTAGGATCTATAAGAATGGATACCCTGGTAAATCAAAAAATTCGTCCGGCAATCGATTCTATTTTTGCAGACACAGGAAATGAAGTTCATGTTACCGGAACCACACTTTTATTTATAAAAGGCAATCACTACCTGATCAGCAACTTAAGAACTAGTATGATTATCGCATTTTTTCTAATTGCCTTAATCATGGGAACCTTATTTAAAAATTTCAGAATGATAATCATTTCCCTGGTTCCAAATATGGTTCCTCTGATTGTCACAGCTGGATTGATGGGATTTTTGAATGTGCCTTTAAAACCAAGTACAGTGTTGGTGTTTAGTATTGCTTTTGGTATTTCTGTTGATGATTCCATTCACTTTCTGGCGAAATACCGGCAGGAACTTGTAGCCCATAATTTTAATGTTGTTAAGGCAATTTCCATAAGTCTGAAAGAAACCGGAACAAGTATGATTTATACTTCCATTGTGTTGTTTTTCGGATTTGTAATTTTCGGAGCTTCGGATTTTGGAGGAACAGTGGCATTGGGAGCCCTAACTTCCACTACCCTTTTAATTGCTATGATTACTAATCTTATTCTTCTTCCTTGTTTGCTGAGATCATTCGATATCACGAAGGAAAGAATTTCCCTTCAATCAGTATTTGAGAAATATGATAATTTTTATGTAGAAGATGAGGATGAGGAAATTGATATATCATTAATTGAAGTTAAACCAGAAGTTAAGTAGTAATTCAAAATTAACCGTGTATTATTTTGCCGTAAAATACTGATAGAGAGATTACTATTTTTTGGAAATAATAGCATAGGTGCTTAAAAATTAACTTTTGGGTCTCTTATCAATTTGTATTTTTTGGGAGAACTAATAACTTTAAAGGAGTAATAGAAAGGTGGAATTTGATTTCACCTTTTTTACTATGTAGATACACTAACCCGATAAAGCAAACATCATGATTGAAAATATTCTCACACTCCTAATGCTTGTGCTTCTTCAAGCTGTACTTGGTTTGGATAACCTGCTTTACATTTCCCTGGAATCGCAAAGAGTCGCTAAGGATAAACAGGCTTTTGTAAGGAAAATGGGTATTGCTGTGGCGATGGTACTTAGAATTGCACTATTGTTTATCCTTATTTCAGTAATAGATTATTTTCAAGATCCCTTCTTAAAATTTAATATTCCCGATATCCTGTCTGCTAAGATGAATGTCCATAGTCTTATTGTACTAATTGGGGGAGTATTTATTCTTTATACTGCTACAAAGGAAATAATCCATATGTTAAGTCTTGAGGAGGCAGATCATGGTGAAAAGAAAGAAGCGTCTGTAAATACTATTATTTTCTGGATTGTTTTGATGAACATCGTATTTTCCTTCGATTCCATCCTTAGTGCGATGGCACTTACTAAAGTTTTTTGGGTAATGGCAACGGCAATCATTATTGGTGGTTTGCTGATGATTTGGCTTTCCGGAACAGTTTCGTCATTCCTGCAAAAAAACCGGATGTATGAAGTCCTAGGTCTGTTTATTCTATTTATTGTTGGAATAATGTTATTGACTGAAGGTGGTCATTTAGCTCATATCTACATATTTGGAAACAAGATCACACCAATGAGTAAAACCACTTTCTATTTTGTAATTGCGGTGCTTATCATAATAGATGTTGTCCAGTCTAAATACCAAAAGAAATTACAAGCGAGAAAACTAGCCAAATCACAGGCTGAGGAGAAAAGCGATAGCTAAGTGGCAAAAAAAAATCTGGTAATTATTTAGCCTAGGAGTTTAAAATTTCTCAAACCAAACTAAAGCTTCTTTTTCATTTGAAAAATAGTGAAGAGGAAGGTTTAGGGTTTGATCAATAAGGTCCTGAATATTTTTTTTGTCGAAAGTTTCCTGGCTAATTACTACACCCATTTTTTCTACTCCTTGCAAAAAAACCTCCTCCATAAAATGCTGTTTTGCCCATTCGCGGAGATCGGGTCCCATATTATAGAATAGCTCATTGGCATTGGAAAGAAGAAATTTAGGCTTTATTTCCGAAATAACTTGCACTAACTTTAACAATTCCGACTTGAATTCACTTTCCTGCATAATACAGGTATTAGGATTCCATACATTTCTTACTATGGAATCTTTTTCAAAAAAATGAATTTCGATAAACTGACTTTTGTATATTTCCATTGGTTTGTAAAATGCATTCTTAGTTAGTTTTTAATTCTATCTTTATTGAAATAAATAGAGATGGAAATTCTTTGAAAAGAAATGATTATTAGACTCTTATGCAAAAATTTATTCTGTTTTCTTTAATTACAACAGTTTTTTCAATTGCATGTAATAAAGTTATTGACAAAGAATCGGAAAAAAATTTCCCATCAAATATTTTTTCAAATACAACTTATCAAAATATCTATGATCTTATAGATGCAAGAAAAACTGACAGTTTAAAACTTTATATCTTTTCAGATGATCCTATTGCCCAAAAGGTTGCAATTTATGGGATGGCATCTGTTCAGGACAGTGCTGCCATTCCTGATTTGGTTAAAATATTGGATGGGAAATATTCTGCTGATCTAAAGTCTGGTGCAGCATTTTCATTAGGGCAAATTGGAAATAGTTCAGCAGAAAATGATTTAAAAAAAATCCTAGCAAGGGAGAAAAATCCTGGAGTTCAGCTAAAAGTTCTTGAATCTCTGGGAAAATGCGCCAATGAATCTACCCCCGATTATTTGGTAAGGCTCAATTTATCGAATGATAGTTTAAAGTATGCTCAGGTTTTAGGCTTATACCGAGCAGGACTAAAAGGATATCATTCTTCATTTGCTCCGGAAAAAATAGTAGAGTTTTTACATCCGAATGTTTGGGTGAAAGCAAGAGTAATGGCAGCAAATTATTTGTTGAGATTTGGGGATGATTCTTTTAGTGAATATGCTACCCAAATAGCCAATTCAGCCCGATTCGATTCTTCTGTATTCGTAAGAATGAATGCTGTAATTGCCCTAAAAAACTTTTCCGATGCCCATAGTATTGAAACTATAAAATATAGCATTTCCAATGACCCCGACTACAGAGTAAGGTTAAATGCGATCAGAGCAGCAGAAAAGCTGGATTATGCTAAAATTAATGAAGAAATATGGAAGGCGTTGGACGATGAAAATGTGAATGTAGGAATTGTTGCAGCAGAATATTTTATCAAAAATGGCATAAAGGAGAACCAAAGGAAATATATTGACCGAGCTAAATCCGAAGAAAATTGGAGGATAAGAGCTGCATTAATTGGGACTGTCTTTAATATGGCATCCTTGAAGGAGATGGATGATTTTGTTTATTACCATTATTCCCAGGTTGATAATGATTATGAAAAAGCGGCAATTTTAAAAGCCATGGGCAAAGGTTTTTATCACTTTAGTTTTTTACAGGATAAACTTTATAATGAAAGTATTGCTCCGGTAACCAGAACTGCAGCAATTGAAGCGATGGTGGCATTTAGAAAAGGGGAACATTATGAAAAGGCTGTAAAATTCAATGGCGATATTCCTGAAAATTTTAAGGCATCTTTAAAATATGCCATTGAATCCAAAGACATTGCCCTAGTCTATTATGCAGCCCAGGCTTTCAGGGATAAAGATCTCAATCTGAAAGATGAATATGATGATCTTGATTTTCTTTATGAAACTAGAGATAACCTGAATCTACCACTGGATATTGAAGCTTGGCTAGAATTGGAAAAAACTATTAACTTTATTGAAGGAAAAGGGGCAATCGCCAGTTTGCCCAAAACATCTAAATCTAAAATAGACTGGAAGGAAGTAGCTTCTATTTCAAAAAATCAAAAAGTAAAAATTAATACTCCCAAAGGGGATATAGAATTTGAACTTCTAATTGAAAAGACTCCTGGAACAACAAGTCTTTTTTCAAGTCTAATAAAAGAAGGTTTTTTCGATGGGAAAAAATTTCACCGTGTTGTTCCAAATTTTGTGGTACAAGGTGGTTGTCCCAGAGGAGATGGTTTTGGTGGTTTACCCCAAACTATTAGATCAGAATTTGCTGATACTTATTATGATGATGAAGGTTATGTAGGAGTAGCCTCAGCGGGCAAGGATACAGAGAGTTGTCAGTTTTTTATCACTCATTCCCCTGCGCCACATCTGGATGGCCGATATACCATTTTCGGAAAAGTAACCAAAGGAATGGAGGTCGTTCATCAATTGGAAATTGGTGATACAATGAATAAATTGATGTTACTTCCATAATTTCCCAATCATTTTTTATAAATCTTTGTTTTTAACTTTGGCAATGAGAACTTTGCATTTCAAATCAAATTAGAATAATGGAAAATAGTCCAGAATTAAACGGAAAATATTTAGGAGAAATAACCGGAGATTTTGCCAAAATATCCAATACGTTAAAAGAAGGAGCTTATCAGGTTAAAATTCGAAAGATATCAGATTATCCAATTTTTCCAATTTCCAGAACTGAATCACAAATTGGTCAGAAACTTTTAGGTAAGGAAGAAGTGGGGACTGACTGGAATTTTAACATTTCCTATTTAGATGAGTTTGTTCAAAGGAAACTTGTTGATGATGATAAACTGGAGGCATTTAAAGAGGCATATAAAGATCCGGATGAATTTTGTTGCTTGTTCGTGGTAGACAAAGATTTTGTAAACTTTATCTTTATTCCCTATCCGGAAGATTGATTTTCTCGAATTAAAATCAACCTCAATTAAATTCTAGAATAGTCGAAAAACAATTTATTATTCAGTTTTTTGCATTACCTGATTTTGAGAAAAGTATTTTATAATTTTAAAGTCCTTAGACTTAGACCCAATTTTCACCTACATAAAAATTTATGAATCCACACCCAAAGCGGTTAGTGAAACTAGAAGGAACGGATAATTTCAGGGATTTAGGTGGTTATTCCACGGAAGACGGTAAAATTGTGAAGTGGGGAAAAATTTTCCGTGCTAACCGAATGAATACTCTTACTGATAATGATTTTCGGGAAATAGAAAATATCGGACTAAAAACTGTTTTTGATTTTAGAAGAACAGATGAAGTGCAAAAAGCACCGAATCGCCTGCCAGCTTATATGGATATAGCCTTTCACAACCATCCGATAATTTCTGGGGCTTATGGTTTTCAGGCTATTCGGAGAATGATAGACTCTGGCGGGGATGAAATGGTGGATGGAGTGGCGCTTATGAAAGCAGCGAATAAGTATTATGCTAATAGAGCTCATCCTCAATATACAGCACTTTTCCAATTATTGCTCTCTTCTGAAGTTCCTTTGGTTTTCCATTGCAGTGCGGGAAAAGACAGAACTGGTTTTGGCGCAGCCATTATTCTCATTGCATTAGGCGTATCGAAAGAAACAGTAATTGCCGATTATCTTCTTACCAATTATTACAGGAAAAAACACAATGAAAAAATCTTAACAGAAGTAGCCGAAAATATTGATCCGGAATTAATCAGACCAATTTTGGAAGTAAGAGAAGAATATTTGGAAGTTGCTTTCGGGGAATTGATAAAAACATTTGGATCATTTGAAGCTTATTTTGAAAAAGCCCTTAACCTGGATGAAAAAAATATCGAACAGCTTAGAAATTTTTACCTTGAATAATAGCAGGTTTCACCAAAAACCTCATTTAAATAATGTCAAACTATTTGTAGTAGAATTGGTACAAAATTAATTGGCACTGGCACTTAAAGTTACTTAGTTGCTATTCTGTAAATAATTTAGCTACCTTTGCTGAGCATTTGAATTGGAAACTCTAATTTTTGTAGTAATTAACTGATGGTAAGTAGGTTAATGTTTTTATATGAAGTATAATATTATGGAATTAGTAAAAATTAAAAACGAGTTATTACGTAATTTTACGTAAAAAATTAGATCAATAAAGGGGTTGCTTGATTTTTTCAGTAATAAGAAGTAATAATCGGAAGTTTGCTCCAAATAGATTAATTAATCATCATCTAAGAAATAAATAAAATGAAAGAAGAACTTTACGACTTTGGAATGGTAGGGCTAGGTGTGATGGGAAGGAATTTTATTTTAAATGTGGCTGACAATGGGTTCTCCACAGTAGGGCTAGACCTTGATAAAGAAAAGGTAAGTGCTTTAAAAGAAGAAGCTGAAGATAGGAAAATAAAAAGTACTGATTCAATTAAGGAATTTGTAAGTTCACTTTCTACACCAAGAAAGATCATGTTATTGGTACCAGCAGGGAAGCCTGTGGATGGTGTGATTAAAGATTTAATTCCCTTGTTGGATAAAGATGATTTAATTATTGATGGAGGAAATTCTTATTTCACTGATACCAACAGAAGAAGCAAGGAACTGGATGAAAAAGGGATAAATTTCTTTGGAATGGGAGTTTCTGGAGGAGCTGAAGGTGCAAGAAGAGGGCCTAGTATTATGCCAGGTGGGCCTGAAGCTGCATATCAATCTGTAAAACCAATAATGGAAGCCGTTTCTGCTAAAGTTAATGGCGATCCTTGTGTGGCTTATTTAGGACCAAAATCCGCAGGTAATTATGTGAAAATGGTTCACAATGGAATTGAGTACGGATTAATGCAGTTGATTGCGGAGGCTTATGATTTACTGAAAAATGTTGCTGGATTAAATAATGACCAAATTCAGGAAGTATTCGCTAAGTGGAATGAAGGTAGATTACAGTCATTTTTAGTGGAAATTACTGCTAAGATTTTCAAAGTGAAGGATGAGGACAGTGGAAGACATTTAGTAGATTTCATTTTGGATAAAGCCAAGCAAAAAGGAACAGGGAAATGGACTTCTCAAAATGCCATGGACCTTGGAATGCCAATTCCTACAATAGATATGGCAGTTACTATGAGGGAATTATCTTCCTTCAAATCAGAAAGAATCACAATCGATACTATTTATGAAGGATGCGGAGGTACACCATCAGTTGATAAGGATAAATTTGTGAGTCAGGTGGAAAGTTCTTTATATTTTGCCTTTATTATGACTTATGCGCAGGGAATGGCTGTTTTAAGTAATGCTTCTGCAGAATATGGTTATAATTTGAATTTAGAAACAGTTGCTAAAATTTGGAGAGGTGGATGTATCATAAGAGCTACTCTATTGGAAGATATCATGCAGGCTTACAAAGCTGATCCAAATTTATTTAATCTGATTGCTTCACCTGATTTTGCATCAACTATTCTTACTTTAGAAGCTGATGCCAGAAAAGTAATTAGTACTGGAATTGAAGCAGGAATTCCAATTGCAGCACTTTCAAGTACCATTTCTTATTTCGATGCTTTCCGATCAGGAAGACTTCCTTTAAATGTGGTGCAGGCACAAAGAGATTTCTTTGGTTCTCATACTTATGAAAGAATTGATACGGATGGAATCTTCCACACTGAGTGGGAATAGATTAACTATTTAATAAAGCATACTACTGGACAAAAATAACAAAAATCGTTTGGAGGGGATAAAGGGGCGGTTTTTTCTCTTTTATCTCCACAATTAAAAAAATGTCTAGTTGCATAGAATAAAATAATTTTCAATTAATAAAGAACTGTTACTAAACACTTTAATCAATGATTGAAGCGGTAAAAAAACAAGATGCCACCATTGTAGTAATCTTTGGGGCAGTAGGAGATTTAAGTAAAAGAAAGCTGGCTCCTGCATTATATAATTTATTTCTGGATAACTGGCTACCCAAAAACTTCGCATTATTGGGAGTAAGTCACCATGAACATGACGATAATTCTCTTAGAGATTTGCTAAAAGGGGGAATAGAAGACTTTTCCAGAAGGGGAATAGTGGATGAAAAAAAGCTTGAGGAGTTTTTAAATTGCATTCATTATGTGAGGGCAGATTTCACTGATCCTGAAGCCTACGGAAAGCTATCAGGAAAGGTAGATGAATTGGAAGGAGGTTGGAGCATGAAATCTCAGAAAGTATTTTACCTTTCTGTTGCGCCTAAGTTTATTGAGCCCATTGCCGAAAACTTAAAGTCTTCCAGATTGGGAGCAGATAAAAAACGGGCAAGAATAGTTGTAGAAAAGCCTTTTGGAAAGGACCTTGAAAGTGCTCAAGACCTGAATAAAAAATTATCCCATAGTTTTGAAGAAAGCCAGATTTATAGAATTGACCATTATTTGGGCAAGGAAACGATACAAAATATTCTCGCTTTCAGGTTTGCTAATGCCATATTCGAGCCGCTTTGGAATAGGAATTACATTGATAATGTGCAGATTACCGTAGCAGAAGATGTAGGTGTAGAACATCGGGGAAATTATTACGATCATTCCGGAGCATTGAAGGATATGATCCAAAATCATTTGTTGCAGATTATGTGTATGGTTGCGCTGGAACCACCAGTCACCTATATAGCCGATGATATCAGGAATAGAAAGGTGGATGTGTTGCATTCTATCAGGAAGTTTATTCCCGATGAGTTAGATAAAAATGCCATAAGAGGGCAGTATTCTGAAGGTGAAATTAAGGATAAGGAAGTTGTGGGATATAGAGAATCACCAAGAGTAGATCCTGAATCAAATACTGAAACTTTTGTGGCCCTAAAACTTTTGGTGGATAACTGGAGATGGAAAGGCGTACCTTTCTATTTGAGAACAGGGAAAAGTATGAAGCGAAAATCTTCTACAATTACCATAGAATTTAAACCTGTTTCCCATCAATTGTTTCCTTGTAATATTTCTCATGCTTCCACTTCCAACTTTTTAATTATCCATATCCAGCCGGAAATGGGAATAAAATTGTGTTTTCAGGCTAAAGAGCCTGGTTTGGAAATGAACGTGAAACCGGTGGAAATGTCTTTCAATTATTCAGATTCTTATGATGGTGGCACGCCAGAAGCGTATGAAACTTTATTATTGGATGTGATTGAAGGAGATGCGACTTTGTTTATGAGAGCAGATGAGATTGAAGCGGCATGGAGTTTAATTATGCCTATTCTAAATCATTGGCAAGGAACTAAAGCAGATGATTTCCCCAATTACTCGGCAGGTTCCTGGGGACCACAGAAAGCAATTGATCTACTTAAAAAAGAAGGTAGAAACTGGGTGATTGAGACTTTTCTCGATAAGAAATAAGTTTGAATCACTTCAATAAATTGATACTTTAAAAAACTCTATTGGCTTAATTTGATGCCAATGGAGTTTTTATGTTTTTGGGTGGTTTCGATTATTTTATTTATAGTGCTCCTGAAAAAATAAATCAACTACATTTTGATCAGCTGGGAAATTATGAACTTCCACAATCTTGTTGTTTTCAATTTTCCAAAGTAAGCAGGACATACTATCCAGGTTATTTCCTTCCTCCATATTGCTCCAGTTTCTATGGCAGTCGATTACATAATTATCATTTACACCCATTACAATAGGCTCAGCTTTTAAGGCAGCTTTATTTAGTTTTCTAAAATACTCAAGCACCTGATCAACTCCGTTTTTCCTTCCACTTAGAGGATGTTTTCCGGGAATATGCCATTTTATATCTTCCGCAAGAATAGCCTTTATCGCTTCATTATCATTACTTCCATATGCCTGGAAAAAGGAATTTATCAATTTAAGGTTTGGGTGTGATTCATTCATAAAATTAAATTTTAGGTGGATTAAATTTTGACTTAATAATTTGGGTAAAAGACTGGAAGTAAAGGAAATAGCAGCAGTTGTGGCAATGGTTTTTTGGATGAAGTTTCGCCTTCTCATTTTTATTTTTTGAGATTTGAAATCAAATTTTGGGTATAAAAAAGCCACTTTTAAGTGGCTTTTTTTATAAAATTTTATAATAGATCACTTTAGAAATCTAATGTTTTTTCTAAATGAGTAGAGAGCAATATCTTCAATTCATTATCTCCAACTACCTGTAGTTTATCCGCCAACTCAAGAAACTTAGCATAAACTATATCCAACTCTTCCTGAGTTAATTCTACACTCAAAACATTAATTCTATGTTTCAGTGCTGCCCTTCCACTTCTAGCAGTTAATACAATAGAAGATTTTTCTACCCCAACTTCTTCCGGTGCAATGATTTCATAATTATCTCTGTTTTTTAAAAATCCATCCTGATGAATTCCCGAAGAATGGGCAAATGCGTTTCTACCAACAATAGCCTTATTCGCTTGCACCGGCATATTCATAGTTTCAGAGACTAAACCACTAATTGGGTAAATTTGAGTGGCATCAATATTCGTATTAAAATTCAACCACTTATGTTTTTTGATTGCCATCACCACTTCTTCCAAAGAAGTATTTCCAGCTCTTTCCCCAATTCCATTTATTGTACATTCTACCTGGCGAGCACCATTTTGCACACCAGAAAGTGAATTGGCAGTAGCCATTCCCAAGTCATTGTGGCAATGTGTAGAAATTGTAGCCTTATGGATATTAGACACATTTTCCATTAAATATTTAATTTTCTGACCGTACTCTTCAGGAATGCAATAACCTGTAGTATCTGGAATATTCACAACTGTTGCTCCTGCTTTTATTACAGCTTCAATTACCTGAGCAAGGTATTCATTATCAGTTCTACCGGCATCTTCAGCATAAAATTCTACATCCTCAATAAATTTCTTGGCATATTTTACTGCTGCTACACCTCTTTCAATTACCTGCTCTCTGGTGATTTTTAGCTTGGTGAAAACATGCTGGTCAGATGTTCCCAATCCAGTATGAATTCTTGGTCGTTTGGCATATTTTAAAGCTTCAACCGCACATTCAATATCTTTTTCTACTGCTCTGGTAAGCCCACAAACTACTGGGTTGGTCACATTTTTTGCTATTTCAGATACAGATTCAAAATCTCCGGGGCTGGAAATTGGAAAGCCAGCTTCAATGATATCTACTCCTAGTTCTTCCAAGGACTTGGCAATCATTACCTTTTGTTGGGTATTCAATCTGCAGCCAGGAACCTGCTCTCCATCTCTTAGAGTAGTGTCAAAAATGTCAACTTTATTTTCCATTATGAATATATTATAGTCTTTTATTTCTAATTGTTCAATAAATGTAAAGCGCAGGGAATTTTAATAAAAATTAAAAAAAAAGGACATTACAATTTCTAAGGCTATAAAAACATATTTATGTTGTTTTTTCTTAAATTTAAGCCCAATTTTAAGAAAAAATAAATACGATGGCTAAGGGAAAATCTGATAGCTTGTTCAAACTGATTAAGTCATTAAAAAAAAGTGAAAAGCGATATTTTAAACTATTTGTTACCCAAATTGAAAGTGGGAAAGGTAAAAAGTTTATCAGACTTTTTGATTTGATTGACAGACAGTCAGAATTTGATGAAGACAAGATAATTGCAAAGGACAGTATCATTAAGGCAGATCAACTTTCCAATCTGAAAGCGCATCTCTATAAAAGAATCCTACAAAGTTTAAGGCAATATAATGTAACTAAAGTACTGGATATTGAAAC
>JAHQVQ010000329.1 GCA_019634305.1 Flammeovirgaceae bacterium
AAGCTTAACGTCAAAGCTTACTTTCTCTAGTATTACTTTAAAGTATTCCAACATAAGCATAAGTATTTTTTGATTTGTTAAACAAATGTTAAATGGTTATTAGGAAAAGAAAAGATAGAAAATTATCTTGAATTTTGAAAAAATTAGAGCATGATTTAAATCAGGTTCTACTATAAATCCTATAAGTTCTATGAATTCTTCAAAAGTTGTCTCGATTTTAATTTTTTCAGTATTAAGTGTTGTTAATATTGAAGCTTATTGCCAAAATATTTCGATAAAACTTGGTAGAGCCACCATTGGTGTAAATGAAACTTTTCAAATCACTTTTACTGTAGAGAATGAAAGGTTTGTAGAAAACACTCCATTTCCGGAAATAGCCGGATTTATACAACAAGGCACATCTTCCTCAAAATCAACCAATTATGTAAATGGAAAAATTTCATCTACAGAAAGTGTGACCCAAAATTATTTACCAACTGGTCAGGGAACGTTTGTTCTTCAGGCATTTTCCATAGAAATAAATGGGGAAAAAGTGAGTTCGCCCGGAACAACTATAAAAGTAGGTCCTGCTGTAAATCAACAAAAACAAGATCCATTTGCTGAGTTTTGGGGAGCAGGAAAAAACAATGACAACCAACAATATGTAAATGTGCAAGACGATGCATTTTTTGCCATAACTTCAAATAAGAAGAAGATTTATGTAGGTGAATCTTTTAATTTAAATGTTTCCTTCTTTATTTCCCTGAAAAATAGAGCAAAAATGGATTTTTATAAAATTAGTGATCAACTCGGAGATATATTAAAAAAGGTGAAACCAGACAATTGTTGGGAGGAAAATTTTGGTATAGATCAAATCAACCCAGAATATATTACCCTTAACGGAAAACAATACACGCAATACAAAATATATCAGGCGTCATTTTTTCCACTTACCAGTAAGGATATTGACATTCCTTCTGCGGGGTTAAAAATGATAAAATATAAGGTAGCCAAAAATCCTTCTTTTTTTGGTAGAAATATGCAAGAGGATTATAAAAGTTTTTATTCGAAACCTATAAAAATCAGAGTTTTGGATTTACCTGAGAATCCCTTAAAATCTCAGGTAAATGTTGGTAATTATCAATTGAGTGAGAAAGTCAGTGCCAAGATACTTGAAACAGGGAAAAGTTATCAATATCAATTCACGATATCTGGTGAAGGAAATGTGGCTGCTATTAAACCAATTCTGTTACCTGAGGGAAAAAATTTCGATATTTATCCTCCTGCCATCAGTCAGAAAGTAAATAGAGCCAATAACAGAGTATTTGGTTATAAAAGCTTCAGGTATCAGATTCAGCCAAGAGAACCTGGAGAATACAACCTATCTGACTATTTCAAATGGGTTTATTTTAATTCAAAGACAGGGAAATATGAAACCCTGGAATCAGATATTATTGTACAGGTAATTGGTGAGAGTAAAAGGGAAAATACCATTTCCTCTACAGGACCAACAGGGTTTTATGAAAAAATTGAATTGGCAAGCAACAACCTTTCTAATAGAAATACTCCATTTTGGTTTACCATTGGAGCTAATATTAGTTTGATTGTAATTCTAATTACCCTGGGAGTTGTAGCTACCCGAAGAAATGCTTAATCAAGATCTTTGACTAGTTATTACATTTACCACAAGTTCCTAAAATAAGTAGGTTGGCTTCCTTTTTTGTATAGCCATTTGGCAGCTTTATATTTTGGATGGGGATATTATCCAGACAAATGGTATCCCCACAAGTCTGGCATTTGAAATGAACGTGTTCATGATTATGCAAGGCTGGCTCACAATTAGTTCCACAAACTGCATATTTCACAATATTTCCCTCATCCAGCACTTTGTGAACAATTCCATTATCTAAAAAAGTTTTCAGGGTTCTATAAATAGTCACCCGATCACATTGCCCTTCCAGTTGTTTTTCAATATTATACTCCGAAAGTGCCGCTTCGGCATCCATAAAAATTTCCAGAATCGTACACCGGCTATTGGTAACTCTCAATTTATAATGGGAAAGAAGTGCTTTTGAATTCATAGTAATCCTCCAGGCAATTAATTATTATAAATATTTATTCAACAAATTGAAGAAAGTAAATTCTCCCTTTAATCTTTTACAAATTTAGTCAATTTCTTTCGCAAGTCAGTATCGGGAATGGCTTCGGCATTTATACAAAAATTTCTAATTACAAATCCAAATAAATTTTTGATTATGTAATTCTTCATTAACTTCAGCAAATTATTAATCCAAAGATCTTTTTAGCTGTTTTTACTTTTTTATAATGGATAATATGTTTTTCCTAAATTGTAATCTTAAAAAGGTATCACCTCTATTATTCAAATAATTCACTATAATTATTCTTATTTTTTTAACTTCAGTATTAATTATCGGATAAGTCTTCAAAAAAAGAATGAAAGACCAAAAATATAATATACTTTACCTTGACGATGAAGAAAGCAACCTTAGAATTTTTAGGGCTGCTTTCAAGCAATTTTTTAAAATTTTTATTGCCAAATCAGGCATGGAAGGGTTGGAGGTTCTTAAAGAAAATGAGATCCACCTGATCATTACCGACCAGAGAATGCCTAAGATGACAGGTGTTGAGTTTTTAGAAAAAATTCTTCATGAATACCCCGAACCCGTCAGGATTATTCTTACTGGATTTAGCGATATTGAAGATATTATTCGTGCTCTTAACAAATGTGGAATTTACAGATATATCGTAAAACCATGGAATAGGGAGGAAATGAAACTTACTATTGATAAGGCACTTGAAACCTATCAATTAAGAAAGGACAATCTTTCTCTGGTGAATGAGCTCAAACTAATTAATGCCAATCTGGAGGATAAAATACGGGAAAGAACTGCAGAGCTTTTAGAAGCCAAAGAAAAAGCCGAGGAGGCATCAAGAGCTAAAGAGTTATTTCTTTCTACGATGAGCCATGAAATTCGAACTCCTTTAAATGCGATTGTAGGTGTTTCCAATTTGCTGAAAATGGCTGATATTCCCCAGGAACATTTAGACAGTATAGAAATATTGGAAATTTCGGCTAATAATCTTTTAGTTTTAATTAACGACATTCTTGATTTATCAAAAATTGAAGCTGGAAAAATTGAATTGGAATCCACCGATTTCAATTTGAAAAACCTTATTCGGGGAATCCATAAAACACACGATACCAAAGTCACAGATAAAGGACTCGATTTAGAACTTGATTTTGATGATGAGTTACCCAATTTTATTATTGGTGATCAGGTTAGGCTTGGTCAAATAATTACCAACCTGCTTAGCAATGCTGTAAAATTCACTGAGTTTGGTTTTGTAAGAACCACCGTAAAAAAAGTAAAAGAAAGAGATGATGAGGTAGATTTACTATTCATTATTCAGGATTCTGGAATTGGTATTTCTGCTGAAATGATTAATAAAATTTTTGAAGATTTTTCTCAGGCAAGTACCGATACCACTAGAAAATATGGTGGAACAGGACTAGGGCTGGGTATTACCAAAAAGCTTGTTGGTCTTCATGGAGGACAAATTGTAGTAGAAAGCGAGGAAGGAAAAGGATCTACCTTTAAATTTCAAATTAACTTCAGGAAGAGTGATAAGATAATTGAAGACGAACGACTTACCATTAGAAGCCAGGAGGAATTAAAAGACCTTGAAGGACTTTTAATTCTGGTGGTGGAGGATAACAAATTTAACCAGGCAATAGCCAAGAAATTCCTTACTGGCTGGAACGCAGAAGTAAAATTTGCCAACAATGGAGTGGAAGCACTAGAAATACTAAAAACTGATCGATCTTTTAAAATTATTCTGATGGATATCCAAATGCCTGAAATGGATGGTTATGAAGCTACCAGGCAGATTAGAGCACTTCCACAGCCCTATTATAAGGAAATACCGATAATCGCTCTCACAGCCTCTACTTTATCAGGAGAAAGGGAAAAAGTACTTCAGGCTGGAATGAATGATTTTGTTATGAAGCCATTTAAGCCAGAAATGCTTTATGGTACCCTCCAAACTTTTTCCTCAGGCAAAATTACCGAAGGTCCTGAGGAAAAAGAAGAGGAAAAAGAAGCCAAAAGAGGAGAAATAAAATTTGGTCGATTTAAAAGAATGGTGGAAAATGATATTTCCTTTTATGCCGAGCTTTTAGAATTAACAATTGAGGATTACAAACAATTTAAAGATGAGTTTGATGAATCAATTATTGAACATGATCATGAAAAAATAAGTGAAATATGCCATAAAATCCGTCCTAGCCTGATCACTCTTGGATTAAAATGGTTGGATGATGATATATTGGCTCTAAGGGAAACTCTAAAAGAAGAACCTTCACAACAGGAAAAAATCCTAAAAGCAAAAAATATGATTATCGATAACCTGGATTTTGTAATGGAAAGCCTCCAAAAAGAATTGGGTCAAATTTAAGCTTTTTACTTTCCAAATATTAAAAGGAATGAAAATGTTGAAATCAATATTTTCATTCCTTTTAATATCAATTCTATTTTTTAGCAATACAAAAGAAATCGAATGATTCATCTGCCTGATCAGAAAGCAGATAATCTTCAATAGTGACATCCGAAACTAGTTGGTTATTTTTCTTTTGTAAAGACTTTCTGTTGATTCTATTCAGAATATCATAAGGCACTTGCAAAATCTGTCTGGGAAGCCTGTATTGCAAATTTAAAATATCAAATCGGGTAATTTTTCTTACCGATTCCTTATTACTCTGGTAATAATCCATCACTTTTTTGCTTCCAGTAATACCTTTCAGGTCCACTTCCTTGAAATGCTTTCCCATCAATTCTTCTAGTTGGACAGCCGTATACTCTCTCACATGCCAGGGGTTTCTGGTAAGGGAAAGCTTGATATTTGGTGTGGTGATGATGGCCTTTCCTCCTGGCTTAAGTACTCTCTGAATTTCTTTTATGAATAGGTTATCATTATATAAATGCTCAATCACCTGAAAAGAAATTATGTAGTCAAAAGAATTATCTTCCAGAAAACTTAATGGGGGAATATTTTCATGAATAAATTTAAAATTTGGATAAGCTTTTTGGTGCAAATCCAACAATTCTTTATTCTTATCAATAGCGGTGTAATTATCACATTTGTCGGCTAAAAGCTGTAAACCTCTTCCCGCACCACATCCAATTTCCAATACATCACCAGAAATTATTTCAGCAGCTTTTACGTAAGCGTAAAAAAGTCTTTGATGAATTACATTATCACTTTGGTCTTCATGTGAGGTTATTTCCGTTGTGCTAAACATCTTTAAATCAGTGCTTTTAAAAAATGAATTATAATGAGTTGAATAGTGAACCGCAATCCTGGTTTGCTATAAGTATTTGAAATTCAATAAGTAAAAAAAGTTATCCGAAAGATCACACTACTTCTACCATTTTTAAATTGGGTATAAAAATTTGAGCAAAAATAGGTTATTTTGCAATGAAGGACTAGCATTTACACTTTTCTGTAACTTTACCATTTCCTTAAATAAGGAAACGGTAAAAAACCCAGAAATTTTTCCAATATTAAATTCTAAATCACTTTTCAATTGGATTTAGTGTCTTTATCAATGAAATGTTTATCACAATCATAAGAAGGATACCTGTAAACTTCCTATGGATTAAAAAATTCAGAACATTTATTCAAATCAGCAAAAAATGAAACTAAAGAAACGACTGATATATTTTTCAATATTTATTACCCATTTACTTATCATCAATTGTATTAGTGGGAAAGCTATAACTGAAAATACCGATTATGTAAACCCAATTTATTGTAGCATAAATCTTATAGACCTTGGAGCCATCAAAAGAGTGGAGGTAGCTTTTGAAATTAGCCGACTTTCAAATTCAAATAAACCTGATCAAATCGAAATTAATTACTTAATCGAATCTCAGGGAAAAATAATATTGGAAAAGAAAATTGACCTAGATGAAACTAATGTAGAAAAAATTAACAGCACCTTTTATTTCAATTTTTCGATTGAGGAAAATAATCAAGCTGGATCGGTCCTTAAAATCATAATTACCGATATGGAAACCAATGATAAAATTGAAAAACAGGTGATTATTTCTGAAGCCAAAAGTGCAAATTCAGTTTCTTTTGGTTTAAATAATATTTCCAATAAAAACCATAATACCTATGTAATGGAAGGAGACTCTATTTCTTTCCCGGATCAGAATGGTGATTTCCCCATTTATATCACACGCTTAAAGTATGATTTTTTGGCTGCGGCTCCGCCTATGGGAAATGGAGTTGGGAGTGGAGCCAGGGACCTTACAGTAGATTCTATGATAATTGTTAAAAGCAATCAACCATTTACGCTCAATAAAAAAACATTATATTTCGCACAATCAGATACATCCACAAGTATTGGGCTAGGATTTCGGGTAGTAGGCAAAGATTTTCCTAAATTTAGTAATGTAGAAAAGATAGCAAAATCAATGATTTATATTTCCACCGACAAGGAAATTCAATCTTATTTAATTGCCAAGGATAAAAAATCTGTTTTGGATAATTTTTGGATTAATTCAGGAGGAAGTGTAGAAAATGCAAAGCGACTAATAAGAACTTACTATCAAAGAGTTGCTTATTCCAATAAAAACTTTACTACCTATAAAGAAGGATGGAAAACTGATAAAGGTATGATTTATATCGTATTTGGCAGACCTTCAGAAACTTATGAAGTGGAAAATGGAGAAAGATGGGTTTATTTTTTAGGAAAAAAACGAGATAGGGTTACCTTCGAATTTTTTAAAAGACAAAATATTTTTAGTGGAAACCATTATGAATTAAACAGATCTCCGCAATATAAAAAAGTCTATTTCACCCAGGTATCTAAATGGAGAAAGGGAGCGCTTGAATATGAATAATTTTTATGATTAATCTACCGGTACCACTTTTTTCAGTCAATTCTAAATTATTTAAATTAATGTTCTTGCAATTTGATCTTTTCTCTTTTGTTTTGATAAATCTTAGAAATTTTGATTTTCAAAAGAGCCTATTATTATAATTGATAGTTGTAAATTAATTTTAGAACTTATCCTCTATTTAATCTTTAATAAGCATTAGAATTTGAGGCTTTAAAATTATTTATCATTCTGATATTAAGTTGAACTAGATTGGATACTTATATAACTTTTGTAGGGGATATCCATGGCTGCTTTGAGACATTTAAGGCATTATTGGGGAAAATTCCTACACACAACAACCGGATAGTTTTACTAGGAGATATTATTAATAAGGGCAAAAGGTCCTATGAAACCTTTTCCTTTGTAAAAAAGAATAATTTTGAAATGCTTTTGGGAAATCATGAATACTATTGCATGAATCGAAATAAAGCATGGGCAAAAGAATTGTGGCTGAGGATGGGTGGAATGGAAACTATCAAATCCATAAAAAATAGTCTTAATATTGAATCCAGAGATCAAATTCAGGAAATTCTGGCGGAGATGTCCTTTTTTTTTGAAGCATCTAAAAGATACTTATTAGTTGAAAACTCCAATGGTATTAAAATTTTGGCTACTCATGGAGGGATTAATAGTAAAATATTTAGACAGAATAATTATAAAATTGATTTAAGTCTTAGCATAGATTTAAGAATTCCGGGATCTTTTATTTTTAATAAAACAGATCTGGCAAAAATTCCTAATTGTATTCAGGTAATCGGCCATCAGCCAACTGAATACTGGAAAATTAAGTCAGATTTTAATTATAAACTAGATACCGGATGTGTTTATGATAAAAAGGGAATGGGTTGGCTTTCCGCTATTATGTTTAATTTAAAGGAAGATTTACCACCAACTTTTTACCATCAAAAAAATATTGATTAATAGCAAAACAGAATTCAATATGTGATTTTTATTGAATCTACTCTTGTTTTACATGAATTTCATTTTTACCCAAAGAAAATAAGGAAGTATGTATAAGAAATTTAATAGAGGAAGAAAGCCTGAAAGTAGTG
>JAHQVQ010000330.1 GCA_019634305.1 Flammeovirgaceae bacterium
GTAGGTTAAACGCATCAAATTTTTAGATAGCTCTTAGAAGGAAGTTAGAAAAGATTTTAATAATTTTATTTTTTGAATTAAAAAATAAAATCGGGCCTCATAAGCTCCAAATAGTGTTTGAATATTTTCATGCGTTTAACCTAGTTTGTGATGAAATTCTTTTAATTTTTCAATAATTGCTTTTCCAATTCTTCCAAAGATTTCCCTTTGGTTTCAGGCATTACTTTTAGCACAAAAATGAGTTGAACTACCATGGCAATAGTGAAAAAAGTAAAAGCGTAAAACCCTCCTTGGTTCAATTCTGCCACCATAGGGAATGTCCAGGTAAGAAGGGCCGCCCATACCCAATGCGTAAGGCTACCAAATGCCTGTCCTTTCGCCCGCACCGAATTAGGGAAAACTTCTGCTAAAAATACCCAAATAACAGCTCCCTGAGAAAATGCAAAAAAAGCAATGAATCCAACAAGGTAAATCAATACGGCATAACCTGTAAAATTTTCCTGATAGAATGTGAAAGATGTTAATCCTAAGCAAACAATCATTCCAATAGAGCCAATTTTCATTAATGATTTTCTGCCAAATTTATCTATCACAAACATCGCTACTATAGTAAATACCATATTGGTCATTCCAATAATGACTACTTGTAATAAGGCTGTATCCTTTGCTAAACCAGTCATTTCAAATATTCTTGGAGCATAATACATAATGGCATTTATTCCAGAAAATTGATTGAAAGTGGCGAGTAAAAAAGCCAGTATTAAAGGAAAAGAGAACTTCTTTATAAATAGTTTTTCCTTATTACCTTCCCTTTCTTGTAATAAACTATTTGTTATGGCTTCAAATATCTGTTCAGACTTTTCTGTATTTAAATTGGAAAGAATCTGTTTAGCCTCCTCATGGCGGTTCTTTTTTACTAACCATCTCGGACTTCTTGGGATTAGAAATAACAAAGTGAAGAATAAAACTGCAGGAACAAATTCTATCCCCAGCATCCATCTCCAGGCCTCATTTTCTACCAGGCTATTGATAAGGTAATTGGAGAAAAATGCAACCAAAATTCCGAAAACAATATTAAACTGAAACATGGCAACAAGCCTCCCTCGTAATTTGGCAGGAGCAATTTCGGAAATATATATAGGACCTAAAACTGAGGAGGCACCCACAGCCAAACCACCTAAAAATCTGTAAATAAGAAAACCCATCCAAGAATCTGCCAAACCACTTCCCAAGGCTGACACGGAATAAAAGACAGCCAATACAATTAAAGTATCTCTTCTTCCATAATTATCACCCAACATTCCTGAAAATAATGCGCCAATGATAGTTCCGATAAGGGCAATCGAATTAGTGAAACCATGCCAAAAACCATCCAAACCAAAAACAACTTTTATAGATTGTTCTGCTCCGGAAATCACAGCTGTATCAAAACCAAATAATAATCCTCCTAGCGAAGCCACTATGGAGGCCATAAATATTTTCTTTTTCATATTTTTAAATTTGTTAATTCTTATTGTTTAGTCTATTCATAAAATTGGTTTGCCCTCCTCAAGTTTTTTCAGTTGTAACAAGGCTTCAATATAATAATAATCTGCATAAATAATGGAAGCATCTATTTCTGTTCCATTAGGATTATGCCCTGTAGAATGTTATAAGATAATGTACCAATATAGCTTTAGTCTGATATTCCTGAGCCAATTCAGTATCTTTGGGTGCATTGGGAATATTTGGAGCATCAAAATCTCAGAATGGAATGAGATCGGTGGGCAAACGATCGAGATAAATTCGAATCACTTTATTAGCAAATTCTAAAAACCTAGGATCTTTTGTTTCCCTATAAACCAAAGTGAAACCATAAATTGCCCAGGCCTGTCCTCTTGCCCACAATGTGATCGGTAGCGAAAAGTATTGATAATGGTGTAAGGTAACAGCTAAATTTATCGGCTTTCTTTTTCCACTTCTTAACTTAATGATGTTTCTTTTAATCATCATTCTACAATTGTGGCTTTCCTTTTAAATATTTTAGAGAAATTAAAAACAAGTCAGTTTCACGAACGGTTTTGTTGTAAAAAACACCACCATTTTTATCGTTATTAAAAAATCCATGTTTTTGCCCATCATACAAATGTAAATCACATCGGCTTCCTACAACTTCCATTTTGGCTTTATACTTTTTGGCAGTTTCCACGGGGATCAAACGATCATTAGTACCCAAAAACACAATGGTTGGAGGTGCACCTTTACCAATATTATGAGCCGGAGAAATTTCCTGCCATCTCTCCCCCATTCGTTCATTTTGAAACCCTTCAGGCCCGTTATTAAATACCGGATTGAATAACACCAATGCATTAGCATTCGAGTTGATACTACCATCCTCATATGGTTCATCCAGCCCTGGGAGATTACCACATGCTGCGGCTAGATGGCCACCAGCTGATCCACCTGATGCCACAATTTTTTTTGTTTTTATATTCAATTCTTTGGCATGTTGACGTAAAAATCGAATGGCAGATTTGGCATCCGCAACTGATTCATAAGGAGTGGTTTTGTGACGAGATTTCACCCTATAATCTGCCAACACCGTAATCATTCCCCTTGAAGCAAAATATTCTGCCTGTGGCTCAAATTGCTTGACCGTTCCCCCGTTCCATCCTCCACCAAAAAAGAATATGATGGTTGGATATTTTTTTGATTTTTTAAAATTTGATGGGTATCGAAAAGTTAAATCCAGGTTTACAGTGTCAATTACTTTATATGTTAAATCAAAGGGTACTTTCCGCTCATTATCAAAGATCTCTATTTTTAATTTCTGGGATTGTAATCTTCCATCAGCAAGAAAGATTAAGGCAATTAATCCTAAAAAAAAATTCATAGTCTTTATTTTACAATTTTTCAACAACCACATAATTTGGACCTACCGGTTTGGAGGTATCCATATCCTAAATCTCTACTCTGGCTTCTATAATATTAAATTCCTCCCCTTTTTTGCTTGTACTTATATCCGCTCTAATATGTTTTTGATACCAGGGACTATCTTTTGCCGAGTACCAATCATGGTAATACAACATGGTTGGGTTTTCTGCTCCGTGTCCAACAATGATAAATGGTTGATCATTGTAACCTGGAGAAATTTCAGTCCACTAATCGTCATAAATCGCCTTAAATTCTGCCATTTTTTCGAGATGTTGATCTGCTATATTGGTTCTTTGCTCTCGATCAGTTTTTAATTCATACAATTCTGGAGCATATTTCTGAACCCATCGATATAAAATAGTATGATCTACTTCCACGCCTCTTGCTAAAATCATTTCTTCTAAATCCCGATAGTTCATCTCATATTTGAGGGTACCAACGAACAGCTTGCAGGATAATTTTTCCCAGACAGGAAGTCCTCGAAATTGGCGATACTTGAAATCATTCATCTTAATTTTTCACCTCAAAGATAATTATTTCAGATTTGCTGCAGCAAAGCCCAAAAAAAACTACTCCCGAAAAATCTATCATTTCCGGAAACAGAGGCATTATATCTTTTATGCTGATGATGGATAATAATTTAATCAAGGAGTAAAAGTCAGAATGTATTTCTTCTCTCTTAAATTGGTCTCCCCCATTTCTACATTTGATATGAGATCAAGTTTTTTAGCGATATCAAATGCTTTTTGAATTGTGTCCTTTATCCTCCCGGTATTCCTATTTTTCACCAAATTTTCCAATTTCATTAATTTATAAACTTTGGAATAGCTGTATTCTACCTTTCCGTCTTTTGAACAATGTTTTGCCTGATACAAACACTTAATAAATAGCTCCACTCCGGCATTGGGTCTGCCTATGGTCACTTTTCTAATCTGCTTATTAATATCTGATGGAATATGGAAATACCTGTTTTGGTAGTTTTTCGATTTATCAAAATTAAAAAATAATCCTTCCACGGTAATCTTAAAAAGATTAGGATTCTTTTTATCGATCTTATGAATTTCCACTAATTTGGATATGGTCAGGTTATCGTCTTCTACGATCAGGAATTTTTTATCATTCAGACTGAAAAATGCTTTTTTCACCAACTCTCGTTGTTTTCCTCTTGTCTCCCCAATTCCCATTACTTTGTATACACTCGGCAGGTCTACTTCAAAATAAGCCCTGTTGATTTTATCCCAGTAATATAGCTCTCCTTTCGATTTTGCAAACTGAGCCAAAATCACAATTGCTGTCAATACCCGAACCTCATTGGCAGTAATTTCCTTGGAAATCTGCTTCATCAATGGTTCTGGCAATTCCTTTTCAATTTCCTGCGGAAAATAAATATGGTAACTCTCTCCTCCCTGCTCTATATTTTTCAGTAATTCATCTATTGAAGTGTTTACAATATTGATAACACGCTTATTTATCTTTCCTTGTCGATCAAATATTGTAAGCTGGCTTTTCTCAATTTGTTGACCAGTTTCAATATTGAGTAACTGATTTGAATAATTTACCTTTGTTGTCATTTCCTTTGGTTAAAAAATAAATAATTGCAAGTCTGCCTGCACTGATTTTGGATAAATAACAATTTCTTTTCAATTATTTATAGCCGCACAAATCCGTAGCATTTCATCTGCTGAAAATTCCTTCTTTTTCATTTTCCTACTAAATGAACTTTGGGGTATTCCAGTTTTTTTAGCCACAAAATTTCCCGATAAACCATAAGCCTTTAATATGGTCGGAAGTTCCTTTTGGAGTTCAAAAAACTCTTCTGCTATTTTCGTGTTAACTCTCAATTTTATTTATAATTGATTAAAACTTACCCAAATATAACTAGCCATTTATCTTTTCAAAGCTTTTTTACCAAAATATGGGTAAAAATGCGGCTTTATTTAAAAAGGGACACTTTTGACGAAGCAATGGACACCTTTGACGAAGCAATAGACACCTTTGACGAAATATAATTCTGATGTTCAATTTCTTTTCAATTGACGAAGGAGCGTACACCTTTGACGAATCAGGGACACTTTTGACGCATTATCTGGACACCTTTGACGAAATTTACAGTCGTTTTTTAAAGCATAAAACGACAAGGCTTTGACGCATAATGGACACTTTTGACGCAAACGAGATAACTTACTAATCTTCTTGAGGACACTTTTGACGAATATTTGCCTAATTCTCCTAATTAAACACCTATTGTATTTTCTTAAAAGGACACTTTTGACGAATTGCGTACACCTTTGACGCTTTTTGGACACCTTTGACGAAAACCCTTTCATATAATTCCTGGACACTTTTGACGCAAAGAATTCAAATTTATCCCCCCACACTTATTTTCAGAGTAGTTTTATCAAAAAATGAATTTTTACTTTGACGCTAAAGTCCTCTCTAATTTAAACTGAAGGGGTAGAATCATTTTAATGGGGACACTTTTGACGCAGTAAGTATTCCTTACTCCTTAAGTTAACTTTGAATGACCTTAAGAAAGTTCACCTTTGACGCAATACAGGACACCATTGACGAGAATCAGGACACTATTGACGTAAAATAGAACACCTTTGACGTAAAAGCGGACACCTTTGACTTCTCTTGTTTCCATAAATACTTGATTATGAGTTATTAGTGTGCTTTGTTATTTCCGTATAACTTATATAAATTATAGAACTATTATAATTTATAAGGAAGAACAATTTTTTTATTAAAATTACTCTTCTCAAAAACAGGTTTTCATAGTATATAAATTAAACATCGACCTATTGTTTAAACCAAAATAGGAGAAAGGAAATAGTAAAAATTTAAAATAGAAGAGTGGTTAAGTGAGAGCACTTCATATTTTACTATAGTTTTATTGGAAATGCAAATCTAGTATTATTAGGATAGGGACACTATTTCAATACTTGATTTCATATACTATTTCCATAATTTTAATAGTTGCGCTTGATTTAGCAAGTAAACCAAGCGCAAAGATAGAGATAACTTTATTGGTAATTTCTGGAATAGAATGACTTTCAATGTCTGTTATTTTGATTTTTCTATTACCAGTCTTAGTTTTTTTAATTCAGTCTCTAAACTAGAGGCAATTTTCAAATTGTCTGAATTATCTCCGAGCTTTTCAGTAAGGGAAATAATTCGTTTTTTTATTTTCTCAAGCCCCAAATTAGATTTAGCAGGCGAGGTGAAATTAGATTTTACTTTTCCAATTAATTTAGAGATTTCATTTTCATCTGGAAGGGCATCAATTTTTTCGATCTTGGATAAAGCTTGTATATCTGCTTTTTTAACTTTTACATCTCCCTTAAGAATTCCATCTTTCAACTCTTGATTTACTTCCCCAATTTTCTGAAGACCCGATGTATATTGAGCATCCCTTTTTATGGTTTTTGGACTAACTTTAAATTCTTTTGCCAGTTTGTCTGCTGTTTCTAACTTCAGGTCATTTTGACCCGAAGTTAAATCTGTCCGTTGTCCTTGCGATTTTTCGTTCACATACCGAAGCCCTCTCAAATAACTTTGCTGTTCAGGAGTAAGGTTCCTCCTTGAAAGTTGGTTATTGATCATGTAATTTTTCACCTCTTCATGGCCCTCGAAATACAATAACTTCACATTAAAGTCCAACTGATGCTTGGTGCATATTTGGTATCTGTTATGTCCATCTACCAATAAATATTCACTACCTTTTTCCCAAACAAGCAAGGCATCTCTACATCCATTCTGAAGAATATTTTCCTCAAGTGCATGGAATTCTTCAGTTTTTAATGGAGGTATCAAATTAAGAAGTTCAGGCAAAATGGTTATATTTTCCTTTATCCCTTCAGTCTTTATTATTTTTTTATCCTGTTTTAAAACCCCTTGATTTAGGGATTTAAATAAGTCTTTTTTCTTTGCCATCAATGATCCCGATTATTCGTTAGACAATATTTCTTCAGCAAGTTTCAAGTAATCAACCGCTCCGTGTGAATTTTTATCATAGGAAAAAATATCAGTTTGGGCTGACTGGGCTTCTGTTAAAGCCACATTTTCTCTAATCATGGTTTCAAAAATTTTGAATCCAGGTAAAGTTTCTTTTATATAATCCATGTTACTTTGATGCACAACCAATCTTTTCTTCACAAGAGTGAAAACAATTCCTTCAATCTTCAAATCCTCATTTATTTCCTCCTGTACTTTTTCTATGGTAGAGAGAATTTTATCCAATCCTTTAATGGCTGAGATTTCGGGTTGTAAGGTAATCAGACAACTATTTGATGCTACCATTGCACTAGTTGTAAAAATATTAAGGGCAGGAGGGCAATCAATGAGAATATAGTCATATTGATCGACCACTGGTCTTATTGATTTGTTTAACCTATTAAAACCGCCAATGGTCTGAACCAAATCTAAATCAGCTCCGGCAAGCTCCAAATCACTTGGAGCAATATCAAGATTATCATTAATATTAAAAATGGGAAGGGGTTCCTCATTCAATAAAGAATTTACAACCTGACTTTCTGGTTCATCGATTCCAAAACCCTGAGATAGGTTTCCTTGAGAGTCCATATCAATCACCAGTACTTTTTTTCCATTCATACAAAAAGCCTTACTCAGATTAATTGTAGTGGTGGTTTTTCCAACCCCAC
>JAHQVQ010000331.1 GCA_019634305.1 Flammeovirgaceae bacterium
AAATGCCTCATCATCCTTAATATGCAAATTATCCTGCTGTGATAATTCTTGGAGCTGAGTAAACAACTCCTGGGTTCTGTTTACCATATTTTCTCTTTTTTTTGTGCTTGTATTAATAAAAAAATCGTATAGACTAAACCAGATATTGAGCTTTTCCTTAATGGCATACTCATCAGAATGATCCCCTTTTTTCACTTCATCCAACCGAATATCATCAAAAATTCTCTGTACCATCATATCGTCAAACATAGCAGCTGTAATTGCCTGTTTTTTTGACTTATAAATAAATTCGTAAATGGACTGGCGGTATTTAAGAAGTTGGTTATAGGTAGTACCTGGAAAGTATTTGGGTTCATATTTTATTTCCCCAAAGTATTTCAGCCAGGAATGTGTTTTAAGTTGCCCATTAAAAATCATGTTAAACACATGATTTTCCATATCAAAAACATTTTCAACTTTCCTGGCTGCCTGCTTCCCTCCCAGTGGAAATACCTCTGCTATGTTTGCATTTTGTATTTCATACCTAAACAGGGGAATAAAATCAATATCGGCTATTTTACTACCTTTTTTACCTTGAAAAAAAATCAGGTAATAATTTTGTAAATACTTTTCTCCACTTCGTTCCAGAATTGATTTTATCATTTCTGTATAACCGATCTTTTTCTCAGAATCATTGAAAATACTAATCATTTCCTGATTCAGGTTGATAAGCTCTTTTTGGTCGATAAATACAGGTACTGGGTTTGGGATTTGTCCATTTTCCTGCAATTCAAAAAACTTCCATAGCTGCATGGCTACTTCTCCATTCACTCGAAAGTTGTACTCCAAAGGAGCAGTATGGTGTTTCAGAAAAACTTTTTTATCGTTAAACCCACTCAGGCTATCACTAATCCCAAACACTTCCTCTTTCAATTTAAGATTAGAATCCTCTTTATTAAAAAGCTTCTCCTTTAAGTAAGGCTCATTGGCTTTTTTATAATCTTCCGCTGCAGGAGCTTTGAGGAAAAAGTATAGAAAATGATTCTTTTTTAAGCTTTCAAAACCGTCTAACTGAGGAATTAAAGACAACAATTTCTCTTCACAAAAACCTTGAAACAAATCTGTCCAATCAATGAATTGTTGCTCCGTAATGTATTTTCTTGCCCCTTTAAAATAATCTCTTAGCGCCTGTTTTATCTTATCAGAAGTATTATACCTTTCCTTTTTCAGTGCAATAGCAAATGGAGAGGCTGTAAACATAAATATACCAGCCGAGCTATTGAAACTTTTGTTTTTCCCACTACCTACTACTTTTACACATTGGTCAAGTTCCAGAAATTTTTTGTACAATGCATAATTATCTACATCTTCTTTCTGGTTATAGACTAGCAAATCTTCCTTGGTTTCGAATAGCTCTTTTTCATTGAGTAACTGGAATTCATCACCCTCTTTTTGAATATCCAGAAAAGCATACAAACCTTCCTTCAATTTCAAATTCAATGAAAATGACTCCTCTGAAAGATTATCAACAAAATTTTTAATTTCTTGTATCATGTCAAAAAAATCTTTAAAATTTTAGTGTTACCTCTCCACCACCTCACAACACCCAAACCCTTGGGAATTCCCTTTTCCAAAACCAGCCTGTAGGCCAAACTCTATCAGTTCTATGGGTGCCGTTAATTCAAAATCGAAGAGGTAACCGATTACTTTGTTTTGGGCTTTAGTATGGGCTTTTATCGTCACTCCTTTCTTGCGTGGTGGCCTGCCTGTGATCCTAATGGCATAATCCTGATATTGAATAATTTCTGGAGCCAACTCTTTTTCCTGGCTTAGCATCGCTGCTGAATATTTCTCTGTCAGATTACTAAAAAAATAGGCCTGATAATCTGAAGCATCAGGAGATAAATATTCCGTACTCCCATCCACTCTTTTTTTGGAAATCACCAGCGGAGATTTGGTTGTTAATTGTACTGTGTTACTGGGTACAATAATTGGCTGGACTTCTATCCTTTTCACACTCATCTTTGCTTGATTAAGCTGGTCACCTAAACTCAGGTACTGATCTTTAAAAAGTCCCATGATGAACTTTTCTGCCCCTTCATCAACAAAAAAGGAGATGGTACAGGAAATTTCCCTACAATATAATTTTATCCGGTCTCCAATTCGTTTCCAATGATTTTTGGGGAAATGAAAATTTGAAAAGGTAAATAGCCGGAAACTTTTGTTTTCTCCCAATTTATAGCCTTGAGAGTGTAAAAAATCAGCAAAAGATTCATCTCCCTGGTGGAGTACCCGATAAATCCAACTGGAAAGCTCATATTGGTAATTAATAGGTAACACCTGCCCCTTTTCCAGTTCAAATACTAACTGAAATCGCATTGTTTATAAATTAAGGTAAAAGAGAGTATAATGTTACAGAATAAAATTCTGAATCAAAAATATTTTTTTGTGAATTTTTGATTTATTTCAGACCGTAAATCCTTTACGGTTTAACCTCCTTTTTTTGTGTTTTTTTCGGTATAATTACCCTTCAATACTCAAAGGAATGAAAGCAGGAACGATTCTGAATTACAATCAATATTAGATTTCAACCAGTTTTATGATATCTTCCTTTACCTTTTAAAGATTTTCGAAACATTCAATAAAACTTTTTATGCCAATTAGAATAATGACTTTCGATTCCTTTTCCATTTTTAATAGCACTTCCCGATCTTCAAACTTAAAAAGAACAGCAGTCCACAAACCCTTAGATTGGAGATTCTCTAAATCATAGGAAAACACTTTTTTCCTTGCGCTTTCATTGGGTTCCCCCTCACTATATTTTAGCATATCAATATGCTTTTTTTCAGCTTTCTCAAAAAAGGCCTCAGTTATTTTTTTTGTTTTCACATTGGGTTTGGATTTAAAATATTCCCAAATCATAAAATAAACCCTCATCAATTCATCCAATTCTTCTGGCTTGGTATCTAATCGATATCCTAATAACACTGATAAAAAAAATGGCTGGTATTTAAAAATTTCATCAGAAACTTTATTAGCATATTCAGCATCTATATTATCAACTGCTTTAATTAAGGCTGATAATTGAGGAATGTCTTTAAAATCATTTTTTGTCAATTTCATGGTTACCCACTTTTTGTTTATTTCCAGTTTACTGCCTAAATATAATCACTTTCTAATAAACCAGGTGCGATTACCTTTCCCCTACCCAGGCTTATGGCCTGGAGGGCTCACTCAAAAAAAGATGGAGAAAGGCAGACTAGAAAAAAAACGAAAAAAGAAAACTATTGTCTTAGAAAATTTAACCAATTATTAAAATAATACAAATTTATGATTCATCTAAAACTGTGGAAATCTGTAAGGTAAAATCATGACGATTCATTTAGAAATCTCCACCCCTTGAAATATAATTGAGCGGAAACAAACAGTTTTCGAACAATATATCATATTCACCTTTGAAAATACTTGAATATTCTGTAAAAATCCACTAAATTGCAGATATTAGTTATATCATTTCCAAAATCTGGGAAATTCTTTGGCAATTAAAGGAGTTCCATCTTAAACATTAAAAAATTAAAGCCCAACAATTATCAATCGTAAATTTAATACCTGAAACCTGATTGAGTTTATTGATCAGGTTTTTTTCTTGCCCTGGATACCCCCTCTCTTCCCCAACTCAAACCAAGGCCCGGATAAATTGCTCGGTTTCTGAAATGATGTCCTGGTAGACTTTATCAGCATATTTCAGGGTCTCCTGATTTATTTTTTGGTTGGCTTTTTCCTTTTTTTGATAGTATTGGTGGATGTCATCTTCCTTAAGATTGCCTTCTTGTTGAAGCATGGCAACTGTTGGGGATAGAGGCAGAGATAATTCTTCGGATTTGGTGAAGTGGCTCAGGTATTCTTCTACATCAACTTTTCCCATAAACCTTGACCGCTCCCCTTCTGCTACTTTTCCGGCAAAATAGCCTTTGCTCAATTCACTAATTTCATCTTGTCTTAGGAAATTTTCTGTATGGGTAGTTTCTCCTAAGGATACATTATTACTGTTGCTTTGGAAAGTGTTATGGGAAACCTTCTTTTTGTAGTTGCCCATCATTTTGGAGAAAAATTGCTGGGTATGGTTATCATTCGTTTGCCCAAAATAAATGTTGGATAAACTCCCTTCAATTACTCTTGCCAATTCCTGACCATATTCAAAGGCCGTTTGTGCCATACTCTGCATGCCCAGGGTGGTGATCATACCATTGCTCCTACCCGTATTGATAAAATCTTCTACGCCTGGCAGGTATAATGTTGGGGCTTCATCTGCCATAAAATGCAGTGGTAATTTCCCCTGCTTATTGCAAACTGAAAAAACAATGGAGGTATAAAGTGAAATCAGTGGGGAAAATACTTTCCGGTAAAAATTATCATTCCCCACGCATAAAAATGTGGGCGATTGGGGATTGTTCAGGTCCAGACTTGTTTCTTCCTTGCTGATGGCAAAAAAGATATTCGCATTGTGCATTTTGGACATAAAATTCTGCATGGTAGAAAAAATTCCAGATAGCTGATCGGCTCCTTTATTTTCCATTACCGGTTTTCTGATATTCTCAATTTTAGCATTGATCTGATCATCATCCAGGTTAATTAAAACCTGTACTTGTTTCATATAATCCTGGCTCAGGAAATGGATAATATGAGGTAAAGTGAATTTGCTTCCCATGTATTTTTTAAAGGCCAGCGTTACAGCCGAACCATAGGCAATGGTACTTTCCGCCCAGAAATCAGGATGTTTTATCCATCTTTTATTCATGCAGGAAAAGAGTGTCTGAATATAAACATCACTATGCAAATCTGTTTCAATTGTTTTGTCATTGATTGGAGACAAGCGCCAGAAATTATGCAGATAATCCCCATTGAAAGTGTTCATATGAAATTGTAAGGGATAATTCGGATTAGCTTTTTTCAATTGCAAATAATGGTACAAGGCTACTCTGGTTTGCACCGGAAACTTAAAATCATACAAAAACATGGGAATCTGCATATCCATACTTTGCCAAATCCAGGGATTGAGGATGGAAACAGATTTTCCTGCTCCTGCCGAACCTACAATCAAATTACTTCGCCTGGGATTGCCATTGTAAACAGTAGTGCCATTATCCAGTTTGTTGGTAAAGTAAATTGGATCATTGGAATGACCCACAATTTTGGTATTCAAAATCTGCTCTCTTTTTTGCAAAGCGTCATAACCAAAGCTATCCAATTGTTCATTTGATTGTCTGGTAATCATTACTTTATGTATCACCTTTTCAAGCTTTGGAAAAATCATTGGAATTGAAAATATGAAATCTGGAAAGAACAGGTAGCTAAAAAGTAAGATGCCCAATTCCCCATAAAAAATCTTCGGAGCTGGATAAGTAGACAAAACCATCAATACTAAAAAGAAAACTGGTAATATTATGACAAAAAACCATGCACTATTTCTACTTCTACCTTCTACTTTTTTAATGTATACTTTTTTGTAAATAATAGCTTCCTCCGATAATGCCACAAAAAGCAATAACAGAAATAAAGCTTCTATATAAATCACAAAATCAGGATTGAATATTTTTCCCAAAAGATCAATGACTGAACCTGATTGATCTGAAGCCAGAATTCTGGCTTTTACAATTTCAAGTTTCAAACCTCTGCTGATCAAAATATACAGCATGGCAGCCCATACTATAATCTGGAAATTAATTTTGGATGTTTTAGCCATAGCATTGCCTTTTGATATTGCCCAATAGAAGCTAAGTTAAAAAAATGAGAACAATATGAATTAGCAATTATTTATTCAGAATAGCAAATAAAATATTATAGAAAATAGATTAAAGGATACTTGAGAAGTTTGTAAAGAAATTTATGGTTGAGAAAATCTATTAATTGCAATTTTCTTGTTTGAATATTTTTGTGTGCTCCAAATATGTAATTTACCTTTTTTATCTACTTGTAAACCTGCCGCTGAACTGAAATCAACTTTATTTTTGCAAAAAAATGTTTTGGAATTAATTTTTTCCATAATGGCTTCAAACCTTCCAATTCTACTTACCAAAATAAGATCAACATACCCTAACCCTATGTCCTTCTTTTGATAAAAACCAATAGCATAAATTGAGTCTTGATCTTTGATAAGATTGATCGATTGATAACTTCCCCAATCTTCTGGTGCTTCAAAACTGTAAAATAATTCTTGCCTATCTTGTTCGGGATCAATCCAATAAAAATCCCAATTACGGCTATCCCAATTTCCAACCACTGCAAGGAATTCATTATCCAATTTTAATAATCCCAATGCTCCGGCTGTATGTCTTTTTTCTTCACCAGCCCGGTTAATCTTAATTGTTGGAATACTCTTTTCAAGGTTCTTATTATGATAATCATATAAACAAACTTTTGATGTGGTTTTAGCAAAATTATCCTCAATACCAACTGCTAGAAATGAATCACTAACCTGTATTCCACCTGCATGCCTAAAAGGTTCCTCCATCAGAACAATAATTTTCTCTGACCTATTGGATACTAAATCAACTTGTAAAAGATAAGCCTTGGAGAGTGAACTCCCGGAAATTAGCAATTTTTTTCTCCCATTTTGCTCAATTAGTTGAACCCCTTGAAAATGACCTGATTTGGTAGGAACTGCCATTTTGTTTTTAATAATGAAAACCTCTGGTTCAGTCTTAAGTGCTTTAAAAGCATCAGGTACACTACTCACCTGCTGACCAACCACTATTATTGGGAAAAGCAAATGAATCACAGAAGTGAAAACTAAAAAAATATTCCGTTTTTTCATGTTCCTAAACCTGGATTCAACATAATTGATGTGATTGTGCTTAATTTCCATTTTGTTTTTTCATCTATGAATTTAGCGATTCAATTTAAAGTAAAATCCTTAGATTAGCAGGAAGAATTAATACACAATTTATACTTTAAATTTTCCACATACCTAAGGGTTAATCATGAGAATAATATATTGTGATAGCGTTTTTGATCATAAAAAAATCGATCCTGATTATATGGATGAAAAAAAATACGCTATTGAGAATGGTTTTAACTTTTCCCTGATCAGTTTTGAGGAATTAACAAAAGGAAATATCTCAACTGCCCTGAAGTATATTAAACCTCCCGTAACAAAAGAACTAGGAATATATCGGGGGTGGATGTTAACCCCTAAGCATTATGAGAATCTATACACTGATCTTCTCAGAAGAAACATTCAGTTAATAAATTCTCCAACTGAATATCAACATTGCCATTATTTACCGGAATCTTACAGTAAAATTGAATCCAAAACACCAATATCAAATTGGACTATAAAGCTAGACTTGGATTCTATCCTGGAATTAACCCGTGAATTTGGAGATAGTCCCATAATTGTAAAGGATTTTGTGAAGTCAGAAAAACATAATTGGGAGGAGGCTTGCTTTATTCCCAATGCTTCCAATGCTGAAAAAGTAAAATCAGTGGTAAACAAATTCTTAGAATTAAGAGGCGATTTTTTGAATGAAGGTTTAGTCTTCCGGAAATTTGAGAAACTTGAATTTCTGACTAATCACTCAAAAAGTGGGATGCCATTAACCAAGGAATTCAGGATTTTTTTCGCTAATAAAAATGTCGTTCAGATTTATGATTATTGGGATGAAGGAGAATATGGTGAAACAAAGCCTGAACTTGATGGTTTTCTCCAAATTGCCAAAACCATAGAAAGTAATTTCTTTACCATGGATATTGCTAAAAGGGAAGACGGTAATTGGATAATAATGGAACTAGGTGATGGGCAAGTAGCTGGATTACCAGATAAGGCAAATAAGGATGATTTTTATAAAAGCCTAAAAGAAAATTTATAGTAAAGCATTTCAAAAAAATGCCTTTTAATATTGCCCAATAGAAGCTAAGTTAAAAAATGAAAACAATATGAATTAGCAATTATTTATTCAAAATAGCAAATAAAATATTAGATTAATCAAATGGCCAAATGAAAATAATCCATGGAATTATCTCGGAAATTTCTGTAATTTGCAAAGATGAAAAAACAGCGAATCTATATTGATACATCAGTTTTTGGTGGATATTTTGATGAAGAGTTCGAGGATTTTACCAAACCTCTTTTTGATCGGATTAATCAGGGAGAATTTAAAGTATTGTATTCAACTGTAACCCAGGATGAATTGGAAAATGCACCAACCAAAGTAAAAGAACTGGTAATAGATTTAAAGGTAGAATACACTGAGTTTTTAGAGGAAACAAAGGAAGCTATTGAATTGGCTATGGAGTATATTTCGGAAAAAGTGGTTGGGAAAACAAGTTTTGCTGATTGTTTACACATCGCTTTGGCAACTATTCACCGGGCAGATTTGTTAATTAGCTGGAACTTTAAACATATAGTCAATATTGAAAGAATCCGTGGATACAATTCCATTAATATCAAAAACGGATACAAACAATTAGAAATACGTTCACCAAGAGACCTAATGAATTATGGAGACGAAAGTTAAAAAAGAATTTGATGCAGTAGATTTTATGAGAACGCAAAGGAATTCCTTAAGTGA
>JAHQVQ010000332.1 GCA_019634305.1 Flammeovirgaceae bacterium
CACCGTTTCTATTTTTCTTTTACAGATGGTATTTTTAGTAGTCCAACAGGAAATGGAAATATTGATACTTTTGATGATCCTATAAACTACTCGGATATGGATGAAAATGGAGATACTGTTGGTGTAAAACTTTTAGTGGATTCTGGTGCTAGCCATGCCCTTTCTATCTATGATATTACTAATAAAAAAATTAAAGTACCTAGTAATACACTCCATTCCTTTTTGGGTGCAGGATTAAGTGGAGATATTTTTGGCGAAATCGGTCGCGTACAAAAATTCAATATTGGAGGGTTTTCTTTTAATGAAGTAGTAACATCTTTTCCCGATGAAGAGGGAATTCAAAGAGCGCTGGATTATAGTGATAGAAATGGCAGTTTGGGTGCAGAAGTATTGAAACGATTTAGAGTTATTTATAATTACCCAGAAGAACATATACAATTAAAACCCAACTCCAATTACAAAAAGGAATTTCAATACAATATGAGTGGTTTGGAAATTACCACACCGATGCCGGGAATGCCAATTTATGAAATATCCAAAGTAAGGAATAATTCACCTGCAATGGCTGCAGGTCTTGCCAAAGGAGATCAAATAATTATGATAAATGGTGTGAATGCAACAAAATATTCCCTAAACGATATTGTGAGATTATTACATAGCAGAGAGGGTAGAAAAATTAAGTTATTTGTACAGCGATATAACCAGTATTATAAAGCTGAATTTATTTTGGATGATTCAATTTCGTTTGCAAATAATGATACTGCAAATTAAGGTTTCCTTTTAAAAAGGGGATTAAAAAGAAAGAAAGTTTCTATGAAATTACTCTGGATTATTTTTTAAGTCACCTTCTTCTCTACTTACTGAATTTGGAGTGATATTACCTGAATCATTTACCTCTTCTGATGGACTTTCTGGATTAAAACCTTCAAGCTTATACTCCTCTTCTTGCTTTTCATCCTCTTTAGGCAAGAAATTTTTCTGAAAGATCAGAATGGTTACTACACCCAAAAAAATTGAAGAATCTGCAATATTGAAGATAGCACTGAAAAACAGAAAATGTTCGCCCCCCCATAATGGCATCCAGGTTGGAATTGTCCCTTCAATAAGTGGGAAATAAAGCATATCTATTACCTGACCATGAAACCATGGTGTAAAGGCATTGTCAATTACATTTCCTTCCAGAAATACCCCATAGAAAACCGAGTCGACTACATTCCCGACTGCTCCGGCTAGAATGAGCGATATACATATTAAAAGGCCTGTATGTGCTTTGTCTTTAATTTTTACTAATAGATAATATCCAATGCCAAAACTGGCGATTAATCGGAAAACTGTAAGGAAGAATTTACTGTATTCTGATTCAAAATTAATCCCAAAGGCTATTCCAGGATTAAGAACATAATACAGTTTAAACCAATCACCAACTACTGAAATTTGTCCTCCATAACCAAGTTCCATATTATTGAAAACTAATAATTTGGTTACCTGGTCGATGATAATTACAATGATGGCTATTAAATAATATCTAAAATATTTCATTTTAAACTTTCTATACAAGCTGTGGTTTAATTCCAACAATTTTACCTAGTTAGGATAAAATTGCATTCTAATGATCAACAAATAGTTTAAATAAACTTTTTGTTAACCTGATACTTCATGCTATTTAATCTAAATTTCTCCATTCCCTAACCATCACCAATTTATAAGTAATAAATTATAGATTGAAAAAATCTAACTCAATTTTAGATAGCTTCTAAACGTGGTATATGCATTTTATTAAAACATTAATAAAATTAAATGCATATTTTTTGCGTAAAAATATAAATTATTCAGTTAAGAGTATGTTTTTAATTTTTTTTTGAATGTAAAGTGAAAAATTTAATCTAACACCATTTCTAATTTTTTGAATTAATAATTTCAATATGTCGTCCTTATACAAAAAATTAATTGAATCCACTAAGTTTTCCTTACTAATCTGTTTTTTAGTGATTATAGTTCCTAAAAATTGTTTTAGTCAGGAAACATCAAAAAAGCTTTTTCCCAGAAATATAAATACACCTTACTTAAATCAGCTTGCTCCTAGTATGAGTGGCGATGGAAATACTATGGTTTTTTTATCGGATGAAGTTTCCAGTAAAAGACTAAATATGCAATTTACTTATAAAACTGGACCGGAAAGATGGGCAGATGCTGAACGACTAACTGTAATTGATAATTCCTTCGAATTAAACCACTTGAGAGGGTATAGCTTAAGTTTTGATGGAAAAACCTTGTTTTACACTACGCTAAAAGCTGGAGGAATTGGTGGTTATGATATTTGGTATGTAACCAGAACCGGGAATACCTGGGGGCAGCCTAAAAATCTGGGAAAGCCTTTAAATTCACCAGCCCACGAAGGAGACCCTTCTATTTCCCCTGATGGAAGATTTTTGTACTTTATGAGATGTGACCAAATGAATATGAATGGAGCAAGTGGATGTAAAATATATGTTTCCGAAAAGAAAAATAATGTGTTTTGGGGGGAACCGGTAGAACTTCCTGCTCCTATAAATACAGGTAACGATATGACTCCCAGAATAATGCCGGATGATAATACACTACTATTTGGATCCACTCGTCCGGGTGGAAAAGGTGGAGTTGATGTTTATATGTCGAAACAATCTTACGGCATTTGGTCGGATCCTGTTCCGTATAATTTCATTAATTCGGAAGGAGATGATCAGTATATCAGTGTTCCGGCAAGGTCAGATTTGTTAGTATTTTCTATGAAGCAAAATGATAAGGATAAATTGGTAATGGCAAAAATTCCTGAGGAAATACAACCAGAAAAAGTGCTACAAGTAAAAGGAAAAGTTCTTGATGCTGCTTCTGGGGGAGCTATAAAAGCAACAATTCAGGTTTTCGATCCTGTAAAACAGGAGCTCATTCAACTGATGAGAACAGATTTAAGAGATGGAAGTTTTTACATGTTGCTGAAGGACGGAGCTAAATATGATTTTTCCGTAACACCTGCTGATAAAAGATATTTTTTTGCCAGTAAAATGTTTGATTTAACGGGATTGGAGCGCTTCACTGCTGAAAAGGAAGATATTCTTTTAGAAATACCTCAATCTGGTTCATCTGTAGTGCTTAATAATATAATTTTCCAACCAAATTCTATTCAATTAAGTGAGGAGTCTACACTTGAATTAAAAAGATTATTTCTTTACCTAAAGCATAATCCAAATTCAAAAATTGAAATAGGAGCCCATCTTGGGGAATACCTGGAAGATTCCATTCAAAGCAATCCTGATCTTACCGAAGTCATCATTGACACTATTGAAAATGTGTTAGAGGCAGACTCATTGGTATTAACTATAGGAAATGATAGCCTTATCAATAAGGATACTACTTTTACGGTAGTCAATGATACGATGATGAATATAAATGAAGAAAAATTGGATGAAGGAATTTTAAACAATACCGATAGCTTAGAAGAAAAGGTTTATGAACCAAAATTCATATATAAATATACTTATCATAATGATAGATCTGAACAGGAAGCAAAGGCCATTTTCGATTTTTTAATTGATAAGGGAGTACCTGCAGATAATCTAAGTTATAAAAGTTATGGTTTGGAAAAACCTCTCATTCCTGAAGAATCTGTGAAAAACAAAAGGATAGAGGTTACATTTTTTTAATAAAAAGAAGATGAATTTTTTAAAAAAGAAAGAGGCTGTCCAAAAAGGGCATTCTCTTTTTTTAGAATTTAGTTGAGGATAATTATTGTTGGTTCCTCAACCGGAATTTTAATTTTATCTATTTCAATTTTTCTTTTTTGTCAAGAACACAGCATTTACTTGAAAGAGTAGCCATTTTGAGTGGAAATAAACAAAAACTAGTTTTTTCAGCTTGAACTCTAGCCTGCTGAGCCAGCTGACGTGATTTAGTCCCCATTTTTCTTAAATTATGTCCTATTGCCATCCATAAAAACTCTAGTTTGACCTTTTCCAAACCTTTCATGGTAAATTGCTTGAAATGGTTGTTGCTTTTGAGTTGCCCAAATACTGCTTCTACTTCCACTGGTCGCTTGCTGCAAAGTTCCAGTCCTTTTTGGCTCATCAACAATTGCTTTGCCTGCTTTTTGAGTTGATTCAAACGATGGTTGATGGATAATACTCTGTTATCTTTGGCTTGATGACACATCCCTCTCAATGGGTATCCTTCACTTCTTTTGGCTTGATAGTGGGTGATTTGTGATTCATATCCGCTGCTGGAAACTCTTTTGGAAGAGCCTGTTTTTTCCATCGGTTGTCCCATAGGACATACATAAAAATCTGCTGCCTGGTTGTAGAATAGGTTTTGAGCTAAGAAGAGATTGTTGCTGATTTTTTGCTTTTGTTCCAGATGGAAATAATTGTACTTGACATAGGCGGCTATTTGCTGCTGTTCGAGCAGTTCATAGTTTTCTTCACTACCATAACCTGCATCGGCTACTACTGTATCACTTTGTTGGTTATAGGCTTGTTGAAAACCATCTAAATGGATCGAAAGGGTGGTGGTATCCCCTGGTGTCTGATGAATGGAAGCATGGGTAATAAACTGATTTTCAGTAGATATGTGGGCATTGTATGCAGGTTTGAGCTGCCCGTTTTTCATGTGGTCATCCTTCAGGCGCATAAAAGTAGCTGAAACATCGGTCTGGCTGTAAGCATTCCCATTACCCATCCTGGCTAAATCCAGCTCGTATTTGGCTAATTTCAGCAGGTGTTCCTCCTGTAGTTTTACCAGGGCTTTTCCTTGTTGTTTATTCGGAGTTTTCAGCTTTTTATTCAGTTGGCTGAGTTGCTCCTTTAAAACCTGAGTATCAATTTTTTCTGGCAATACCTCCTGGTTTTTGTCCTGATTATCTGCATGAATACTCTTGTTTATATTCGATAAAACCCCTTTGATTTTCCCCTCTAGTTTGGCTTTGTACTTCTCTACACTTCTCCGCCAGACAAAGGTATAGCGATTGGAGGCCGACTCGATTTTGGTTCCGTCAATATATTCCACAGCCAGACTGACATAGCCCATTTCAACCAATAGCTTGACTACCTCTGCAAATAATTGGTGTATATGTCCTTTCAAACGCTTTCCTCTAAAATCATTGATCGTCCTGAAATCAGGGGTACTGTTGCCGGATATAAACATAAAATGGATGTTCTCCTGAAGTGCTTTGGCGATTTTCGACAAGAATAAACATTGCTTAAATAACTGCAAAACAATACTTTAACCATCATTCCGGGATGGTAGGCAGAAGTCCCACCCCCTTTGTATTGCTTAAGTAAACCGCTGATATCCAATCCATCTACAACCGTATCTACCAGTCGGACTGGATGATCTGATGGAATCTTATCAAAAATATTTTCAGGAAATAATTCAGGAATGCTGCCTGGCTGTTTTTTGAAAATTACTTTGGGCATAAGTAAACAGTTTGATAATACCCTAAATTTTTAGTTTTCAGCCAGTTTTGCAAATAAAAAAGACTGCCCTTACTTTTTGGACAGCCTCTTCTTTAATTCTGTTGTTCTAATGAATTATTTGTCTTCCATTGCTTTATTAGCTTCCTTTATACTTTGATGTATTTCACCAGTATATTCACTTTTACCCTTTCCTATTCCCTCAAAAAGATTAAGTGCCTGGCGGTAAGTTTTTATAGCCTCTTTATATTTTGCTTCTTTCATGTAAAGGTTGGCTAAAGTTTTTGAACTAAGAGCATGCTCCATGCTCATTTTTCCATAATAGCTAATAAAAGCTTTACTTTCACCTAGTAAAAATTTTTCTGCCTCCTCATATTTTTCCTGCATGGTCAAGGATTTTGCCATAAGACCAAGAGATTTTCCATATTCGGCATGATTTTCCCCTAATTCTTTCCCTTTAATTTTAATAGCTTCTACTAAAAGGGTATCAGCTTTTACATAATCCTTTTTACCTAAATAAAATTCTGCAAGATTATCAAGACCTTTGGCATAATCAGGATGCTTTTTACCTAAATGTTTTACCCTTAATTCCTGAGCTTCCTTAAAATATTTTTCAGCCTCTTCATTTTTTTTCTGGTCAAGGCTTAACTTGCCTAAGTTATCAATTCCATTGGCATATTTAGGATTTTTTTCTCCAGCCACCTCTTTTTCGATAGCTAAAGATTTTTTTAAATATTCTTCGCTTTTTACAAAGTTTTCCTGATCCGCATATACAAAAGCAATTTCTGTAAGGATAGTAGCGTATTTGGAACTTTTGTCACCAGTTTTTTCCTTTTGAACCTCAGCTTTTTGATTTAGTAAACTAATGGCATCGGTTAATTTTTGGTTCTCCTTAAAAATCTCAATGGCACCCAGAAGTTCCTTATTGAAATGCTCATCAGATTTCCCGTACACCAATTCAAGTTGCTTCAGATATTCCTGATAAGCCCCTACTATTTGGTCTTCATTTCCATCTTTTTTATAGGCTAAAGCTATTTTGTGATAAGAATCAAGGTAACTTTTTTCTTCAGCTTTTGCTGTTTTGCTATATTTTATATGTTCCTGATAGTATTTTATAGCTTCTTCAGACTTCTTGGTATAATAATTAAGATCAGCCAATTCTTTAGTAATATTTAAATGCTGCTCAGAAGCTGGCTTATATAAGGTTTTAGATTTTCCATATAATTCTGAGTAGTATTTAGCAGCTAATGAATATTTTTTTCCTTTCAGACATAAATGAGCCAATCGATGCATGGTTTCGAAATACTCTTTTGATTCTTTCCCGCTTGTTTTTTCTCTTAATTCGAGTGATTTTTGATAATACCCGGCTGAATTGCTGTATTTCTTCTCTCCTTCATAACTTTTCCCTAAACCAAACAGAACATCAGCATAAGCCTCTTTAGAAGTAGTTCTGGTTTCCTTAAAAACCCTATCCAAATCTAGATAATTGGTAGTTGCATTAGGATAATCTCCTATTTGGTAATAAGCTTCGGAAAGTTGCTGAACTATGGTCTGATAAGTTTCATTTTTATCTCCCATTGAATTACTTACCATAATTCTTGCTTTAACAAACATTTTTACAGCACTCACATAATCCTCATTTTTGGCTGCCATTTGACCTTTGGAGTAAAACTCCTGCCAGCTTTGAGCCAAGGATATTCCTGGTAATAAGAAAAGAAAAGAATAAATTATTAGTTTTCTTAATGTTTGCATAGTTTTTTGCAATGTTTAGATGCGTTAATGAATTTTAGCTAGTAAGATTGTTATGATTTTTACTCACTTTAGTTGAACCTGTATTTTTGAATTCAAATAACTGTATATTTGTGTTTATTTATTAATAATGAGTCATTCAATGTCTCGTTATTCTATAACTAACGAGAAGGTATTTGGAAAATTATAAATTGAATGAGGAAGGTTCACTCCTTGATTATCAATAAAATAGAAGGTTAAATGAGATACTTTTTAGGAGCTATTTTACTTGTTTTGTGTTTTTTTTTAAGCCACCTAAATGGGGATGCACAATCTTTTACTCAACAAATTTCTCATATTGAGATACCCGAATATTCTGTAGAGGAAAAACCTTATCATGTGGTATTTAAAATGAGATATGCTCAGTCTGAAATAACTAATACAAAGGCTTGGGAGAAAGATAGAAGACATAAAAAGGTCATAGAGGTTGATTTAGTATTTACTCAATACCCAAAGCAAAAAGAAGATTGGCGAACAAATTATGATACTTTACTTACAAGACGAATAAGGGAATTGACTAAAGCAATTCCTGAATTAGAAGGGGATACTTCAGTTACCTGGAACCTGATATTACAAACCAATGTGAATAATGAATCGGATGCTCAGCAAATGTTCCATGGGGCAATAGTGAAATATAAACTGCTGTTACCAAAAAAGTTGAAAAAATCTCTCGCTACAGTTCGAAAAATAATTACTGGGAAAATTGATTTTGAAGATTCTATTGTTTTTAATGTTTTCGAAAGAAATGCTGATTGGGACAAAATGCTTATTGTAAATGACTGGACTGGGAGTATGTATGAGTATGGAGCTCAGTCAGTTTTATGGTACAGGTTGAATATGAAAAAAAATCCGGTGAAAAATATGGTATTTTTCAATGATGGAGATATGAAAAAGGATGAAGAAAAGGAGTTGGGCAATACTGGGGGTATTTACGATGCAAATCCGGAAGACTTAAGAAATTTGATCTCTGTAATGCGGGAAGTGATGGTAAGTGGAAGTGGAGGAGATGATGAAGAAAATGATCTTGAAGCCCTTTTATTTGGCTTAAATAAGTTTGATGATTTTAAGGAAGTAATATTAATTTCTGATAATAAAAATGGAATTAGAGATATGGTATTATTGCCAAAAATCACAACTCCCATCAGGATCATTTTATGTGGTACAAATGACGGGAAAGAAATCCATAAAGATTATTTGCAACTGGCTTACCATACAAAGGGTTCTATTCATACACTTCAGGAAGATATAACCAATTTAGGTGATTTTGTAGAAGGGGAATCATTTAAAATATTGGGTGTTGAGTATAACTTTAAAAATGGACAATTTCTGGTGGATAATCTTGAAACCACCATTGAAGAAAATTAATTTTTTTAAAATTGAATCTTTCAATCTTTTGACCAATACTGATACGACCAACCAAGAATTACGATTATTATCCGAATCTGATTTCCCGGATTTACATCAAACCTTCCTTGATGCGTTTGCTGATTATTTTGTAAATGTAATATCTACTCAACAGGAATTTTGGGATAGGTTAAATAGAATGGGAGTAGATTTTGGGATTTCAGCTGGAGCATTTCATGAGAATAAATTAGTTGGTTTCATTATTAATGGTAAAGGTTTTTATAATGAAAAATTGACAGCTTATAATGCAGGAACTGGTGTTATTCCTGAGTTCAGAGGAAAAAAGTTAACAGAAAAATTGTATCACTTTCTTTTCGCTAAGCTGAAGTTGGAAAATTTCAATCAGTGTTTGTTGGAAGTTATTACTAAAAATCAACCGGCTTTAAATGTCTACCAAAACCTTGGATTTAAAATCACAAGAACCTTGCATGCTTTTTCATCTGAAAAATTAAAGATTATTAAGGTGTCTAATCTCAATTTCAAAATTGAAAAATTGCCTAGCTTTGAGAAAATTGATTTTAGCTTCTTTAATGATTTTACACCATCCTGGCCCAATACATTAGACGCTATCCATAGAAATAAAGCCAGGGAAAAAAGCGTAGAGCTATGGCTGGATAATAAAATTATAGGCTTCCTTAGTTTTTCTCCAGCTTCTGGAAGAATTTCCCAAATATCGGTGCATAGAAGTTATAGAGGGCTTGGAGTAGGATCTGCTCTGTTAATGTATTTAACAGAACAAACAGGGCAGGAGTATTATTCCATTTTAAATATAGATGAACGTTGCACGGGAATGCAAAAGTTTTTGCTAAATTCGGGCTTCAGGAATGTGATTAGCCAGTATGAGATGTTGGTAGAGATTTAGAAACTATAAAAAGAAAATTTTTTCGGTTTGAAATTTAGTGAAATAACAGGGGTAGATTATACCAAGTCAACTTTAATTAATTCTGTAAAAAATAACCATATTGCACATGCACAGTTATTTTTAGGGAAAAATGGAAGTGCCAACCTTGCGCTTGCGCTTGCTTACGCCCAGTATATTAATTGTACTTCAAAATTGGAAAACGACTCGTGTGGTACTTGTCCCTCCTGCATTAAGTTTAGTAAATTGATCCATCCTGACTTGCACTTTATCTTCCCCACTTCCACCACTAAAAAGGTTACCAAATCCAAGGAAGCAGTGAGTCAGTCTTTTATGAAAGAATGGAGAAGTTTTATCCCCGATAATCCTTTCCCTATTTTGTCCGATTGGGCTGGTTTTTTTGGTGCAGAAAATAAACAATGCAATATTTCCAAGGAGGAAAGTCGAAACATCATCAGGTCTCTTTCCCTCAAAGCTTTTGAAGCTGAGTATAAGGTAATGTTAATATGGCTCCCTGAATTTATGCATCCTGCTGCGGCAAATGCTATTCTTAAAATTTTAGAAGAACCGCCAGCAAAAACCTTGTTTTTTTTGGTTTCAAATGATGCTGATAAATTGCTAACTACCATTTTATCAAGAACACAGATTATTCAGGTACCTCAATTTTCTGATCAGGAAATTACCAATATTCTTCAGGAGGAGTATCAGGTGGAAATAGAAAAGGCAAAACATATTGCCTACCTGACTGAAGGAAATTTAAATCATGCAGTAAAACTGAGTGATGAGGTAAAAGATGTAAGTTCCGATTTTTTTAAACAGTGGATGAGGATTTGTTTTAAAAATGACTTTACCAATATGATCAAATTTGCCGATGATTTCCAAAAAATGGGCAAGGAAGACCAAAAAAGTTTATTCCAATATAGTCTTAATATTTTTAGAGAAGCACTACTCTGGAAATTTGCCGATCCAGCCTTAGTACGATTGGAAAATGATGAATTAGAGTTTGTGAAAAACTTTTCCAAAGTACTCAATGAGAAAAACCTGGAATTGATGGTAGATAAACTTAATCAGTCATTATTTCATGTAGAAAGAAATGCCAATCCTAAAATTCTTTTTACTAATCTCTCCATTTTCCTAGGGAAATTATTCCGAATAGGTGCATAAAAATAAGTTTAAGGCTGGTTCCAGATCTAATTTTACCATTTATCTTAAGAAAGTAACCATTACTTTTAGGATAATCATTAATTTTGCCATCCCAAATAATTGGAAGAGGGAATGGTAAAAACTTTCACTGTAAATTTATCATTTGTCATGATCAATTTATTTGGGGTTTTAAACAAAATAGAAATAAGTGCACGCACTTAAAAATTGCTTAAAAGGAAATAGAAAATGTTTGAGCGGATAAAAGAAATAAAGCAGGAATTAGAAAAAGTAAAAATCGAAAACGAACAGCATCTGGAAGAGTTTCGATTAAAATATATAAGTAGAAAAAGTGTAGTTGGAGAATTGATGGGAGGAATCAGGGAAATTGCCCAGGAACAAAGAAAAGCTTTTGGTCAGGAAGTGAATGAACTGAAAAACATTGTTCAGGAAAGGTTTAAGGAGGCGATTGCCGAATTGGAGAATAAAGGAGGTTCTGGTGCTACAGATTATACTGATCTTACCTTACCCAATATTCCAAATCAGTTGGGTACAATTCATCCGCTTACTCAGGTAAGAGAGAAGATTGTGACCATTTTTCAAAGAATAGGTTTTAATGTAGCAGATGGACCAGAGGTAGAAGATGACTGGCACAATTTCTCAGCTTTAAATTTCCCGCCAAATCACCCAGCTAGAGAAATGCAGGATACTTTTTTTATTTCCAAGGATCCTGATATTTTGCTTAGAACGCATACTTCAAATGTACAAATAAGGCTAATGGAAAAGCAGGAGCCTCCAATCAGGTCGATTATGCCTGGAAGAGTTTTCCGAAATGAAGCTATTTCTGCAAGAGCACATTGTATATTTCATCAGGTAGAAGGGCTTTACATAAATGAAAATGTAAGTTTTGCCGACTTGAAAAATACATTGTATTATTTTGCAAGGGAAATGTTTGGTAAGAATACTAAAATTAGACTGAGACCATCGTTTTTTCCATTTACTGAGCCTAGTGCAGAGTTGGATATTTCCTGTTTCATCTGTGACCAAAAAGGATGTAAAGTTTGTAAACATACTGGTTGGGTGGAAATTGGCGGTTGCGGAATGGTTGATCCCAATGTATTGAAAAGCAGCAATATCGATGCTGAAAAATACACTGGTTTTGCCTTCGGAATGGGGATAGAAAGAATCACTATGCTTAAGTACAAAATAGACGATATTCGATTATTTTTCGAAAATGATGTTCGGTTTCTCAGACAGTTTCAATCATTAAGTTAATTTAAAGCACATTTCATTTTATGGCTTCACTTAGTGAAAATATTGACCATTTCCAGAATATTCTAAAAGGGACTTCATGTAAATTAGTAGCAGTAAGTAAAACCAAACCTGTCGCAATGCTTCAGGAGGCTTACGATAGTGGAATTAGGGTTTTTGGTGAAAATAAAGTCCAGGAACTTAAGGAGAAATCTGAAGTTTTACCAAAGGATATTGAATGGCATATGATTGGGCATTTACAAAGCAATAAGGTGAAGTTTATTGCCCCATTTGTAAGCATGATCCACGGAGTTGATAGCTTTAAATTATTGAAAGAAATTAATAAAAGAGCTGCTCAAAATGATAAGGTCATTCCCTGTCTTTTCCAGATTCATATAGCTAAAGAGGAAAGCAAATTTGGGCTTTCAGAGGAGGAATTATTTGAAATTCTTAATAGCGAAACCTTCAAAAATCTTTCTAATATAAAAATGAATGGATTGATGGGAATGGCGACTTATACGGAAAATAAAGATACGGTAAGGAATGAATTCAAATCCCTAAAAACCTTATTCGATAAAGTTCAAAATTCTTTTTCTGGTGATAATCTTGATTTTACCGAAATCTCTATGGGAATGAGTGGCGATTTTCAAATTGCACTAGAAGAAGGCAGTACCATGATCAGGGTGGGGAGTGCCATTTTTGGATCAAGAAATTAGAGAGGTTTTGTTAAAGTTTTTTACTTGTAAATGCTTGAAAAACAACCATTAGTGGATATAAAAAGATAATACAGACCCATAAGGTTTTTGGTGAATAAAAAAATGCAGGTGGCTTGGTTGTTGCCTGCATTTTTTCGTTACATTCTAATAAACAAAGTATATTACAATTAAACCAAACTAAGATCTTATGAAAGTTAAACTTTTGTATCTCTTTTCCATTCTTTTATGTCTCTCCCAGACAGGTTTTTCTCAAAAGTATAAAATTGGTTATAAGCAAAAAGGTAAGGCGTCATATTATGCCGGAAAATTCCATGGGCGGAAAACAGCTAGTGGTGAAAAGTACAATATGAATGCCATGACTGCTGCCCATAAAAAATTACCTTTTAATACCATGGTAAAGGTAACCAATAAGGCAAATGGTAAATCCGTAACCTTGAGGATAACAGATAGAGGACCTTATAAAGGTGGAAGAATTATAGATGTTTCAAAAGAAGCTGCTAAGCGACTTGACATGATTAAATCAGGAGTTTCTACTGTTGAATTGGAAATTATTGGTTTCAATGGAAAAGCTGAATCTGGTAAAAAATCCAAAAAGAAGAAAAATAAAAAATCAAAGAAGAAAAATAAAAAAGCAACTAAAGTAAACAAAATGCCAGGGCAAACCATTCCTGTAGCAACTGGAAATGGGTCTAAATTTCAACTGAATAAAACCTATACCACTGCCGGAAAGTTATATAATCCTAAAGGGTTTGGAATTCAGATGGCCTCCTATGCAGATCTTGACCAGGCAGTAAAAATGGCCAAAGGTGCTCAGAAGAAAGGCCTTAGTAAAGTTTTTATTCAACCTGGATTAGTAAAAAATAAGACCTATTATAGAATTTTTTATGGCGAATCACCCAATCAAAATAATATTAAAAAAGAATTGGGGAAAGTGAAAAGAAGTGGCTTTCCAAAAGCTTTTATCAAAGCCTACAATTAGAAAATTTGTGATTTTCCAAATTTCTGAACAAAATTTCTGTTCCTATATAATAAACAATTTTAAAATTATTTAATAATTAAATTAAGCATGTTGAATAGCAAACCAATGAAAAAGATTAAACCTAGAATCATTACCCTACTTATTTTACTCCTTGTGTCTACATTAAACTCTAGTAAAGTAATGGCTGGAGACCCAGAAGAGGATGCTTTGGCAAGTTTAGTGAAAGAATCAAGTAAAGCTTTAGCAGATTACCAGTCTACCAAAAATAAAACCGGAGTCTTAAAGTATTTTCATGAAAAAATGGTAATTGATTTTACCTTTATTAGTGTTAATGGTAGAGTTAGAAATGAAAGGATTTCCTATGAAGAATTTTCAACACATTTAGATGTGTTTTCTCATGAAAGAATGGGAAGAACTCATGATATTGAAGTATTTAAAACATTTGTGAATCAAGATATAGGAGTCGTAAATTACACTGAGGATTATGAAGTGACTTTTGGGGAAGAGGTTCTCACCAAAGGTTCTCAGGTAATTACTGCCACAGCTAAAAAATTTGGCAATACCTGGAAAATAATCCGAATCACTGTGGTAGAAATGGAGAGTGAGAAGTTTAAAGGAAGTTGCTTGTGTGAGTTATATGAAGGAACCAGTGCAACAGGAAATTTCATTACTAAAACCACAGTTCCCGGTGGTAAAAACTACACCAGTAACATGAATCATTTTACAGTGGTGAAAAAGAATAGAGGTACAGTTTTGATAAATATGGACGGGGAAAATTTCATTTGGGAAAATAACCTGAACATTTTTGAAGCTAAAGAAGATGGCTCTAAAGGAAAGAAAATAGGTATAGGAACAAATTCAAATGAAGTAATTCAATCATTGATTAAATTTGAGTTTTCTGAGCAATGTACTGATTTAGTATTGAGGAAGTAAGAGGATTACAAAACAACTTGTGAAAAAATAGAAAAGCCCAAAAATGGGGCTTTTTTTATCCTCCAATTAAATCAAAAGCTTTTTTCATGGCAGTCATTGTAGTTTTAAGGGCTTCATCATTATCCATTTCTATTAGTTTCTTATTGAATGGTTCAGCTCTTACAGGGCCATCATATTCGATGGATATAAGAGCTTCCATAAATGTTTTTAAATCAATCGTATTGGTTGCCAATGGCAATTCCCTTTTTCCATCAATTTGTTCATCTACACTCAGGTTGATTCTGGCATCATTAATATCGCAGGCAACAACATCCTTGTTAGTCAGAGAAAGTAAATCTTCCTTTGTATCTCCTCCTGTAAACCAATGAAAACTGTCTAAAACCACACCCACATTTTCTTCATTAATTTCTGAAATTAGTTCCATACATTCCGGAAGAGTATGAATAAAAGCATATTTATTGGCAGTCATTAGCGTTTTTGGACCTACGTATTCCAGCCCAAATCTTACATTATGATCTGCCAAAATTTTGGATATTTCTTTAATTCTTTCTGTATGTTGTTTGAAATTAGCCCGGTAGGTTAATTCTGGATGGTTGGGCATTATCCAGGTATTCATTCTGGTCGCTCCATATTTTTCCATTGCTTTGGCATGGTTCCCCAGGTTAGCAAGTCCTTCCTTAAAAATAGCTTCACTTTTTCTAAAATCAACGGGTAACCCGGCTGATCCCCATGAAACTTTGTTTTTCTTCATTTTTTCAACAATAGACTTTACTTTCTCCTGATCTTTTTCCATCAAAAATTCTGTGAATGGAGCCAGGGACTCAAAACCATATTTAATACAATAATCAACCAATTCTTCTGGTGAGTCATTCACACCAATTGCCCCTGGGCTTAGGTCTAGGGTAAATTTTCTTTTAGATAAGTTTATTTTCATCATTGAGGAAAGGGAATAAGGCATTGCTAATGCGGCAGAAAACACTGAAGCTTGTTGTAGAAAATTTCTACGGTTTGAAGTGGTCATAATGTATTGTTTATTATTCTGTAAAATTCTTTATTGTTTAATTATAAAATAATGGGTGGGTTAATCTCCTTTTTTCCCCTTACATTTTGCTTATTTTTGCAGCTTTCAATAGCTTACAATATTTAAATGTGTTGATAGGCAATTGATTATTAAAATTAACTGAAATCAGTTTGGTAAAACGTAAACTTTTTGCTTTCTGAGAATCAAAAGACTTGCAAAAGATTCTCCTTAAAAACTAAAAGTGAGATCAGGCATTCCGGTTTACTATAAATATAATAAACAATTGATGTGCTTTGCAAAATATTAGAATTACTTAAGGCATATTCTTTGTGCCAAGGCTAAAGCATCCAAATTAGCAAATTTATTTTTTTGAATGGTGAGAGATAAGATTATTGTTTTATTGTTATTTGTTTTTATGGGTTTGCAACCAGTGTTTTCTCAGAATCTTTCCTCTGAAGATAAGGAGAAAATTAGGTATGAAGCGGCTTCTTTTATAGAAGAATTCGAATTGTTGCTCAATACACTTGCTCTTCCTGATTTAAGCAAATTAGAAAGAGATGAATTAATTGGAAACAGCTATGTAAAATCTGGAAATCAGATTTTTACAAATAAAGATGTGGTAGTTGAAGATGATATTGATCCCAATTATTCCAGTTATACTAAAGTAAAAGATGTAAATGTCGATCGTTATTTGAAGGACCTCGATATTTTTTATGTCAAATCTGAAGCTCCAACCATAGAATTTTCAAATATCATAACCTCAAATGTAAAGCAAGATGATTATGTTTATCTTGAGGTATACTTTGAAAGCCAGTTTAAATCCAGACATGTTACCATAAAAAAGCCCTACCAAAAAACAAAAAGAGTGGCTACACTGATGGCAAGGAAAAAAAGCAGGAATTGGGAAATGCTTATTGCCAGTGTGGTTTTTTATGATCCCCTTATTCATAAAGTGAACACAAAAGGCAAGATTCTGAATATTATTCCCACCCGATCTGAAAATAAAACGACCGTAAAAAGTGACCCGATGCCCATTCCGGTGACCACTTCTTCCTCGTTTGTATTTCCTTCTGCCAAAATAGTTACCATTGGTGCAGGTTTGGGATATGGGTTTGGCTTAAATCAGGTAGGGCTGGGAATTCATGGGCAATACTATTTTGCCGATTACCTGGTGGGTCAGATGGGTTTCCACTTTTTTGAAAAGGAGGACACAAAAGAGAACTGGTCCTTTAACCTCAATGCAAATTATTATTTCGAAACAAATTCTCCTACACAGCCTTATGTTATTTTAGGGCTTAATGTATTAAAGCAGACTATAATTGAGGAAAAGAAGGAGAAATCGGGTAGTTTTGCCGGAATGAATATTGGCGCGGGAATCGATTTTGAACAGGCAAACAATATTATTTACTTTGGACACATGAAATTTGCCACTACCAATTCAACAGACCTCAGTAGTCATTTTTTACTTATGGTAGGTTTGCGTTATAAAATAAAATGGTAAATTAAATCATTCAAATTGCCATAAATAATTTTTTTGTGAGAATAATTATTCTTTCTTTCAGTCTTATTTTTTGTTTACTTTCCGATGCTTTTTCTCAGGAAATTCTTGTTTCAGGAGAAGTAGGAGATGCTACCAATGGAGAAAAGGTAATTGGAGCTACTCTTTTATTTAATGGTGAAAAAGGCATTTCCACAGATCAAAATGGCCAATTTTCTATTTCCCTTTCCTCAGGAACCTATGATTTGAAAATCTCTCATATAGCTTACGAAAGTCAGGAAGTTTCCATTGAAATAAATCAGGAAAACCCATCACCCATAATCGTTAAATTAATTCCAAAAGCCACCTTTCTAAACCTTGTCAATATCACTGGAAGTAAGTTTGAGAAGGATATTATGGATGAAGTGATTTCTGTAGAAATACTTAGTGCACAGTTAATAAAGGAAGTAAATTCCCCAAGATTTTTCTCGGCTATGGATAAAATTCCCGGAGTGAAAATTACAGATGGACAAGCAAGCATCCGTGGAGGAAGTGGTTTTGCCTATGGAGCTGGTTCCAGAGTGCAAATGGTAGTGGACGGAATGCCTCTTATTACAGCTGACAGAAATGATATTCGCTGGAATTTTATTCCTATAGAATTAATTGATCAAGTGGAAGTATTGAAAGGAGCTTCTAGCAGTTTGTATGGAAGTGCAGCTTTAATTGGAGTAATGCATGTAAGAACTGTTTTTCCATCCGAAGTACCTGAAACAGAGATAAGAACTTTTTATACCCACTTTGGAAAACCCAAAAGAGAAGAATTAGCCTGGTGGAATACTGCTCCAAATGAATTTGGGACTTCGGTGAGGCATATGCAGCAATTTGGTCGTTTCGATTTGGTGGCCAGCGGGAATTTCATTAAAACCAATAGTTATTTACAAAATGCTGATCAAGACCAGCAGAGGGTTTCCATCAAAACGAGGTGGAGGCCAAATAAAGATGTTGGTTTTACCATTGGATTGAATGCTAATTTTATGCATAGTAATGAGGCTGATTTTATTTTCTGGGAAAATGCAAACGAAGGGGTCTATATTCCTTTCTCAGGAAATGGAACTGGAGGAGAAGCAAATGGACTCATCCTTTTTGAAAGAAATCAGCTTACTATAGATCCCTATTTGACCTATAAAACTAAGAAGGGAAATGAACATGAATTAAAGACCAGGTTTTATGATTTGCGAACATTGAATTTTGTAGATAACACTATTGCACAGCAATTCAATGCAGGCTATAATTACAAAACTAGATTATCAGATCGGATTAAATTAATCACTGGAATAAATGCACAGAAAGTATTGATAGATGATCCTGACGGAGCTGGCAACAGGTCTGGAACACTAGGAGCATTGTATGCTCAGGCTGAATACGTAGTGGAAAAGTTTAATACGAATGTGGGGTTTCGCTATGAATACTTTGATGTGAGTGGAACAGAAAGAAGAGCAATTCCCGTATTCCGTTGGGGAATGAATTATAAGACTTCAACTTCATCAAGTCTAAGAGCATCATTTGGGCAGGGATATAGATTTCCAAGTTTGGCAGAAATGTTTTTGGATAAATCAGATGAAGTAGTGCCTATTTTCCCCAATCCAGACCTAAAACCAGAGTATGGCTGGAATGCTGAAATTGGATTTAAAAAACAAGTAGGTACAAATACATGGAAGACTTACTTGGATGCAGCAATGTTTTTAATGGACTATTATGATATGATAGAATTCCGTCCAGGAATTTTTCTCCCGACTGATCCGAATCCTGATGGAAGTATCCTG
>JAHQVQ010000333.1 GCA_019634305.1 Flammeovirgaceae bacterium
TCAATCCTTAATACTGCAAAAATTAGTTCTCCAAATGATTCATATATTTTTTCCTTGTTTACCATTTTTAGTTTAATTCGTTTAAACCGCTAAAGTTAATGATACTATAGTTTCCAATCAGATGAATTATTGATTTTTTGTACTCTACCCGATGGTTTTATTTAAGTAACCAAAATAAGATTTTTAAATCTGATTTTGGTTACTTGTAAGAGTGTTTCCAGTGGATTTGTAATTTTATTTTTGTAAAATTCCCTCATCAGGTTTAACCCTCTTCTGAAAACGCTAAACTGTGGATAGCCATGTTTTTTTGGTTTGACCGGGTTTATTCTACTATCCTGTATACCAGTAGCCCAACAGATGGTATAAGCCATACAAACCACTGCGAATAGTTTTCTATATTTCTCCAAACATCTTAAACAAGATTTTTCCATATTAAATCCCCTGGATTTCAAAGCCTGAAAAAACACCTCTATCCCCCAACGTCTTTTATACTCTTTTTTTAGTGTGGTAGGCTTGCCATCTCCTATCAGGTACAATAATTCTCCATCTTGCCCATAGCTCAACGATAGGTTCACTACCACTTGATCCACCACTACATTCTGAGCATAAAACACTTTTTGATCTGCCAGCGCTTCTGCTGCTGTTAGACAATCTCCATTACCAAATAAAAGCTTATGGTGCTTGGGAACACGTACACAAAAGGATAGCTTATTGGTTTTTAACCACCTCAACCATTTGTTTCCTATAAACTCCCTATCCATGACTACCTTTTCAATACGGGCCTTCCCAATTAAGCTGATCAGCTCTTGAAAAAGGCTAATACGATCCTCTCCACTGCTATTGCCACTATTATTATCGAGTTGCTCAAAATATAAAGGAACTGCCATTTTACCTATACTTACCACCACACATAAAATATTAATTTGAGTCTCTCCGTAATCCCATTCTGTACGATCTATACTTAATAAAACCTTGTCATGATGAATAAAACTCAATAAAAACACCCCTAACTGCCTGTAATCAAAACTTACTTTCTCAAAAAAATCCTGTATCCTGCGTTCTATCGAACTGGTTTTTATCGGTTTATCTATCTTATCAGCTATCTCTGAAAAATGAACCGAACGACTTTTGATTATACCCTCTATTAAACTCACTAAAAATTCCTGACGCTTTTTATGACCTACTACACCTAATTCTCGGATGATCTCATATATATTTGTATTGGATGTTTGATCCATGGGAAAAGTTGGTTTTATTGTTTCGCAAAAACTCAAAATTCAACTTTTCCCGATTTTTTTCAAACATTCCACTCAAAACCATCGGGTAGAGTATAAAATTTTCATTCCACAGCAAAATTTTTTGCTTTTGCTACTAACCAATCCTTTTAAACTCATTCTAAAATAAAATCTTACACCTATGGTCCATATCATAATTTTGAGAAGACCAAATGCTGATTTTTGAAGGAGATTGATTTTAAAGAAATTAAATATTTATAAAGATGGCAAATTCTTTTCATATCCATGAAACCCTCTATTTTATTCAACCTGAAAAAACCACTGTCTAAGACGGTGGTCATGTAAATTTGGTTTTACCAATTTTCATAACCAAAATTTACAAAGATGAGTAAATAAATAGATGTGCAGAATTAAATATACTTAATAAGTGTCACAACTTTTTTATAATGAGATAAAAGTACTCAATATAAAATAGTACTGGTACTTATCGTAAATTAAGTCATACATATTACAAGTGTGATGGCCCCCAAAGTACCGCAATCGAGTATTGGAGCCATCAATTAGTGCCCAGTTACAAAGGGATATTTTTGGGTTAAGTTGGATGAAAGAAGTATTGATCGAGGAATTAAACATTCAGCAAGACCATATTCATATGTTATGTTCGGTGCCTCCAAAATTAAGCGTGTCCTCATTCATGGGATTTTTGAAAGGTAAAACAGGGATAAAAATAATGCAAAGTAACCCCAAATTAAAAAAAAGCCCTATTGGGGCCACGATGGAATGGGAATCATTTTTGGTCACGTGGGTATTTTGTTAACACAGTGGGTCTGGATGAAGCAAAGATAAGAAGGTATATAAAATATCAGGAAAAACAAGAAAAAGATCAAGAATCTAGGGATCACGGTCAAGGTACCCTCTTTTAGAGGGTTGCTCAAAGCCACCGCTTCTGGCGGTGGTTGTTTACTGAATAATAGCAAAATAACCTTACCAGAGAGAACTTTGTGGCAAAATTATCCCATAGGTTTGGGGAGGAAGTTACTTTCTCCAGATGTACCATTCCCAGCATTGGATTAAAGGAAGTGATTCTCTTTTTAGAAATGAAATGAAATGAAAGATTAAATTTTTGCTTGATGGGAAAATTATTTTAGAAGGGGTGTCTTGTAATCATTAGAATTTTTCAAGTAGATTAAAGATAGCATTTTTTTGAAAGAATAGTGTAAAAAAAAATGAATGATCATTCTGATTTTTTGCCTATTCCTTTATTTTTTCATAATATCAAAGTTCTATTTTTGAATATCTAAGAAATGTATAATTTTTAAATGAAAAGTAAGCCTAGATGTGCCTGGTGTCTTAAGGATGATATTTATAAAACTTATCACGATGAAATTTGGGGAGAGCCTCAACATGATGACCAAATTCTCTTTGAATTTATTAATTTAGAGGGAGCTCAGGCTGGATTGAGTTGGTATACAGTTTTGGTGAAAAAGGAAAATTATAGGGAGGCTTTTGATAGTTGGGATGCAAATAAAATTGTTAATTATAATGATGCTAAAATTCAGGAGTTATTGCAAAATCCTGGTATAATAAGGAATAAACTGAAAATTAATGCTGTGATTTCCAATGCAAAAGCTTATCTAAAAATAAAGGAGGAATTTGGTAGCTTTGATAAATATATCTGGCAATTTACAAATCATCGAACCATTGTTAATCAATTTGAATCACTTTCCGAAGTGCCTGCTACTTCAACACAGTCAGATGAAATGAGCAAAGCACTTAAAAAAAGAGGGTTTAAGTTTGTTGGTTCTACTATTTGCTATGCTTTTATGCAGGCTACTGGAATGGTAAATGATCATTTACTTTCCTGTTGGAAAAGGTTGCATGCAAACTAACATTACTTCTTTACATTAATATTTAGTTAAAATGAAATCTAATTTCCTGATCCAGTTTTTATTGGTTATCCTGATTGTTGTCAGCTGCCAAAGTGAGCAGTCTTTTAAGGAAAGTAGTGTTTTATCGGACATGGTGCTTAACGAAGAACAAGAAGAAAGTGTAAACCCTGCGAATGAGGTTGATGGGGAAGTAAAAGAAAGAAAATTAATAAAAGAAGGAAATATTTCTTTTGAAACGGATGATTTGCAGCAAACAAAAGATAAAATTAATGCAGCCATAAAAATGTATAATGGGTATCAGGCAAGTGAAAATTCTTATAATTATGAGAGGAGCATTAGCCAGACCATTATTATTAGAGTTCCGGCTCAAAACTTTGATAGTTTGCTTGCAGCAGTTTCTGAAGGGGTTGGAACCTTCGATAATAGGAATATTCAAATTAAAGATGTTACTGAAGAATTTTTGGATATAACTGCCAGGTTAAAAACTAAAAAGGAGCTTGAAAACCGATACTTGGAATTGCTTAAAGAAGCAAAACAAGTTACTGAAATTCTTGAGATTGAACGTGAATTAGGTAAAATTAGGGAAGAAATTGAATCGGTGGAAGGCCGATTAAAATACCTCTCCGACCAAGTGAGTTTTTCTACTCTGACTGTGAGCTTTTATCAGACAATTTCCGGTGGTGATGATTTTTTCTCCCAAATAAAAGATGGATTTGCAAATGGTTGGGAGAATCTGGGAATTGCTTTTATAGGATTAGTAAATATCTGGCCATTTCTAATATTAATTATTCTGGTAATCTTAGGAATCAAACGGTGGAGAAAATCTAAAAGTAATAACACATAGGATAGCTTGCTAATTAAGTAGCACAATTATATATTCCTTAAAAGGAATTAAACATTTTTAGAACAAACTATAAAAAATTAACCATGAAAAAAATTAACTTACAACCTGTCCTTATTGCGCTGGGCTTTATTTTTTTAATATCTGCATTTTCTATAAAAACAATGGAAAAGGATTCAAACTCTGAAGAAAATATAACTGCTTATATGAAACCTCAAAAACTTTTAAGACATGTAGTTTTAATGAAATTTAAAGACGAAACTACTGAAAAACAATTGAAGGTAATTACAGATTCATTCGATGAACTACCTTCAAAAATCAAGGAAATTCATGATTTTGAGTGGGGGACTGATGTGAGTCCGGAAAACCTGCAACAAGGCTTTACTCATTGCTTTTTTGTTACTTTTAAAGATGATAAAGCAAGAGATATTTACCTTCCGCATCCTGCTCATAAGGCATTTGTTGATCTAGCCTCTCCAAGTATTGATAAGGTTTGTGTAGTGGATTACTTCACTAAGAATTAGTGAATAAAATGAGTTAGCTTTTTTGATAGAAATGAGGGCTAACTTATTTTCCCAAATGATTTTCTACAATATATTGAAAAGCATCCTGATTGATAATATTAGAATCGGGGAAGAGTTTGTTTAACCTTCTTAATTTTTCTGATTCAGGTGGTTCAAAAATGACTATATCTTTTATTTTCGATTTGAATTTCAGGAAAAAAATCAGATTGTCAATATCAGTTTGGGGAAACCCATATCCTATAAAATAAATTTCTGATGCTTCCTCCAAATAACTTTGGGCAATATTCCAGATTACATTGTAAAGCGATCCACTTAGGAATTGCATTTTTGAAAAGGCCATGGGAATATAAACAGGGATATCACTTTGATGAATTAAGTTTCTGGAAGGGTCATTTTCAGAGACCAAATAAACATTACTCAAATCTATTTTCTGTGCTCCTGGTACTGCAAACCAGTTGAATGAGCCGTGAAGCTTAAGGTATTCCAATACTTTTTTAGAGGAAAGATCAATATTGGAAGGATAGCTATTGAGGTAATTATTTAACCTGATGATGTAATCTATTGTCCAGTCTTTATGTTGAAATTCAAATAGTAATCTCTCCAACAACAAATCATAATTAAAAGTCATCAGGAGAGAAGGGGAGGCATGGTCTTTTGAGTTGTTTAAAAAACTTGACTGATCAAGAAAATGGGTTAATAAATCTTTTTTATTCTCATCAACTTTGGGGGAGTTTTCTTCTATTTTATTGTAAATCCAGCCAAGTAATTGATGTCTTAATTTATCATAAAGTAATTTTTCATCATTATTATAAAAAAGCCTTTTAGATAAAATTACAGTAGCAATTTTTTCAATTTCCATTATTTCATCCGACTCATTGGATATTTCGTTTAAAGCGGAAACAAATTGAACCAGGTCATAATACAGGTGCTTGTCTTTTTCAAGAATTAAGGCATTTGTAAGATCTCTAAGTGTTGGGTTATTGGTAGATACGGATTTTGAAAAACCCGCTCCAAGGATGAATATTTTATTGTATTTTACACCTTTTAGCATAGTAGCAATTAAATATTGAAATCATAAGGATAAATGTAAGCAATTCAAAAGGGAATAATGCTGCTGTTTGTTTATTAACTTATGAAATTTTCGTTTTAAAAATTTTCCATTTGATCATCTGAAAAATTCCCTTTTTCCGAATTTGTTTGCTTACAATACTATATTTTTACCAATCTGCCAGATTTTTAGCTCTAGCCTCTTTATGCATGGAAGAATATTTTGAAGTAAAAATTCCACTTTTTGAAGGTCCATTCGATCTTTTACTATTTTTTATCAAAAGAGATGAATTGGATATTCATGATATTCCAATTTCAAAAATTACAAAAGACTTCCTTGATTATTTACATCAACTGAAAAAAATGAATATTGAAGTGGCTAGTGAATTCATTTTGGTGGCTTCTACATTAATGAGAATTAAAGCGAAAATGCTTTTGCCTAGAGTGGAAAATGATGAGGATGGGAATGAAATTGACCCAAGGGAAGAGTTGGTAAAACATCTGCTTGAATATAAAAAGTATAAGTCGGTGGTTGGGCAATTGGCTGATTGGGAAGAGAAAATGCTGAAGCATGAAAAGCGGGGGAATATGATAAAGGAATTAAAATCCCTGGCTTCAGTAAATAATGTGGAAACAGAACTTCAGGATATTGATTTGTATAAATTGCTTAAGGTTTTTCGGAAAACATTAAAAAGATTCGAAAACCAGCAACAAGAAAGACCCAGACATCAGGTGACCCCTTATCCCTATAAAGTGGAGGAACAAAAAACTCTTATTTTGGGGAAACTAGCCTTTCAGGAAAAACTTTCCTTTGAAGAGTTAATTAATGAAGACAGGAATAAAATTGCAGTAATTTTTAATTTCCTGTCTATTTTGGAACTTTTGGCGATAAGTAAAATCACCATAAATCTGGGATTGGGCTACAATAATTTTTGGATCAGTAAAAATGAGGAAACATCTCAAAATACTGATCCCGTTTCCCCAGCACAAGCTTAATGGCTGATTTCAATCTTATTTAATATCGTTTCGATAATAAATTTAGAGGAGATACCATCAGCCTCTGCTTCATAATTCAACAGGATTCTGTGATTGAATACATCATAAGCCACATCCTTAATGTCTTCAGGTAATACATAATCTCTTCCATCGAGAAACGCAATAGCTTTGGCTGCTCTATTAAGATTTATACTAGCCCTTGGCGAAGCTCCAAATTGGATGTATTCTGATAATTGATCAAGTCCAAATTCTTTTGGAAACCTGGTAGCAAAAACGAGTTCAATAATATATTTTTCAAGACTTTCAGAAATACTTACTGTATTGATAGCATCCCTTATGTCAAAAATATCCTGTTTTGTAAGTAGTTGGTTTACTTCAGAATTAAAGGAAAGATTCGACATCCTCCTCATTACCTCTAGTTCATCATCTCTTTTAGGGTAATCAATAAATATTTTTAGCATAAACCTATCCACCTGGGCTTCAGGAAGCGGATATGTACCTTCTTGATCTACAGGGTTTTGGGTGGCCAAAACTAAAAATGGCTTATCCAGTTTAAATGTGGTTTCCCCAATGGTGACTTGTCTTTCCTGCATAGCTTCTAACAGTGCTGCCTGTACTTTGGCTGGAGAACGGTTAATTTCATCAGCAAGAATAAGGTTGGCGAATATTGGTCCTTTTTTTACTTCAAACTCCCCAAATTTCTGGTTATAAATCATAGTTCCGATTAAATCGGCAGGAAGCAAATCTGGAGTAAACTGTATTCTCTGGAAGTCAGATTGAATCACTCTGGCCAGGGTATTTACAGTCAATGTTTTGGCCAAACCGGGCACTCCTTCCAATAATACGTGTCCATTTGTAAATAGCCCCACTAATAACCTATTGATCATGTACTCCTGACCAACAACAATTTTCCCAACTTCTGCTACAACCTTATGGATTTTTTCATGAAGTGACTGGGTATTTTCCGAATATTCGTTAATCTCCATTTATATATTATTTAAAAAATAAGAGCCAGGATTATGTTACAATTTAAGCAACAAAAGTAAGACCTGTATTCTAAATTGGAAATTTACAGTCTGAAAGATGAAGTAAAATGTTTTTTGCATTTTTTAACAATTTTTTCATAAGCTGTATTAATCTGTAAATATCACAATTAGAGCTAGTTCCAAAATTTAATCTATAAATAAGTTACAGTGCTTTGGTCTTATCATATAAATGATAAATTAAGCACCTGTGTTCCACATCGGGTACTATTATTTCCGAGAAATAGTAATCTCTCTATCAGTCTTTTATGGCAAAATAATACACGGTTAATTTTGAATTACTACTTATAGGAAAGGAAAGTATCCCATATTGCTATAAAATATTTTTTTTGAGTTACCTTCAATTTGCCTGGTTTCAGCAAAGTATTTCCTGAGTACTGATTCGGTAATTCTAATGACACCTGTAAGCGTCTTTTCTGCATGTCCAAAGGTAATCATTACAATTTCACCTAATTTTTCTTTGCTTTTCTTTTGCTTTTCATAATGATTTTCCAATTCAATTATTAAACCTTTTATAAAACTTTCCTTCATTTCAAGATCAAAATCTCCGGTGTTTTCATCGAATTCTCCCAGAGAAATTGGTAGTGCTTTTCCATTGAGTAAAACCTGATTGTCATTATCCACATATATATTAATTATAGTGGCATATGCCTTTAACTCTCCGAGCACCATTATTTGCTGAATTATTTTGGTGCTATCTATTAGATCTGTTTTTTGTAATTGTTCCAGGTATTGGTAATAGAAATCAGGCGTAAGTTCTCTGTCAAGTACTTTTTTTTCCAAACTGTAGGAAGTTTGCCCAAACAAATCCATTAATTTCCTAGATATTTCTTCGGTACTTTTTTCCAATAATTCCTTTTGTGCGAGCAATTCCTGTTCATACATTTTTATCTTTTTATCCGATTCGCTTAAGGAACTTTCAAAAGTTGAGCTTTTTAGTTTCTGATCAGCAAGTTTTTCGTAAGATGCCTTTAAATCACCTGACAATTGAATTTTTTCCTGTTCAAATGCTTGTTCTTGTTCTTTTTGATTAATCATAAACACAAAAAGCAGGATAAGGAATACATCTATTAAAGGAGTGAGTTCAAGGAAATTCTTTAGTTTCATATTTTTTATCGCTAGGGATATCTTCTGTGTTTTTTAGTGGAAATTGGGATTAAACAAAAAATTATGCTGTTGGAGGCCTTTCCTTTTCTATAAGATATCTAGCCACATCCTTTGTAAGGGTGCTTATCCTCTCGGAGACTAAGGCATAATTTGCCGAAACTTTTCCTTCTAATAATTTAAAAATGATTGAAAAAAATACTCCAAGAAGGGTAGAAGTAAGTGCCAGTGAAAAAGCAGGCTTCACGGTAGAGAAATCAATTAAGGCTGGAATAATACCGAGAATAGTTCCTGCGATACCCATGAGAGGGAAAATACTGATAGTATTGCTGAACAAATAATACCAGGAAGTAGAACTTTGGTATTTATTCTCCCATTTGCTAAAATTCATTCCGATCCTATTTTCCACATCTTCCTTATAACCTACTCTTTTTTGAATAAGCTTTTCTAATAAAGAATCTTCTCCAACTAATAATTCATTTTTCAATTGTTGAATTTCATTATGCGCTTTAAAAAAGAAATAAGTATTTAATCCGGCAAGAGCGATAATGAGAAGATTGAAAGTATTGTTAAATATCCCTTCCAGTAATAGTGTTGTTGTTTGCATAAAGTTGATTAGAAAATAATACTTCCAATTTAGCTATTAATGTAATCTTCAGGAAATTCTGGAAGGGATTATCCTAGTAAAGAATAGAAATAAACCATTTAAGCAAAAAACACTGTAATTCCGGAAACTTAAATATAATGAAAGGCAAAACCAGCAATTTTTCGGCATAAATCCGGGGAAATGTAAGCATTAGGGTAAAAAACTGATCTTTTATTAGTTATTAGTACTTAATATAGGGCTTTAGTTAATAAAATATCTTAGAAAATTAAAAATTTTGAGAATTATCAATGATATGGGTATTTTTTTAGTTTGAAAACTGATAAAAACCCAAAATTTAAAAAAAATGGTATTTTTTTGGTCTTATTTATTGTTTATTAAAAATTTGAAATTATATTTGCTTTATAATTATGTAAGTACAAATACTTAAAGTTAAATTAAGTAGAATTTGCCAGCTTAAGTAACTTTCATTCTTATAACTAACCATTTTCATACTATTATTAGGATTATTCCACTCCTTACCAATCACTTACAATACAACACAAAAGAATTTTCAATGAGTTAATTGAGGGGTCAGCTCCTTCAACACCTACTACTATTTTTATTAACTAAATTATTCACAATTCATTTAATTTTTAATTAATACCGTATTATGGAGAACGTTTTTACAAACCTTTTACTTGATGTTTCAAGCTTGGGTATGATTCCAGAAATGGCAAGCACAGCTGCTACTCTTGAGGGCGCTGAGGCTGAGGTAGCAACTCAAATTACTACCCTTACCCTAACTGCAAATAACATCTGGATGATGTTGTCAACTGCATTAGTATTCATCATGCACCTTGGATTTGCTGGTGTTGAGGCTGGATTTACTCAAGCCAAAAACACGGTTAACATCCTATTCAAAAATACACTTACCCCAGCAATAGGGCTTTTAACCTATGCTTTTTTTGGTTTTAATTTAATGTATCCAGGATTCGCTGAAGGAAGTGCTGGTATATTTGGTTTTGCAGGCTTTGGTTTACCTGCTCCCGAAGTTGATGGGGCTTTAGACCTTACTTACAATACGGGTTATACTTATTGGACGGATTTCTTATTCCAGGGTATGTTTGCTGCAACTGCTGCCACTATTGTTTCAGGAGCTGTTGCCGAAAGAATTAAAATTTCTGGTTATTTTATCTTCACATTCTTCTTCGTAGGATTAGTATACCCAATTATCGGAAGTTGGAAATGGGGATTAGGTTTCTTAGATGCAATGGGATTTTATGATTTTGCAGGTTCTACTTTAGTCCATTCTGTAGGTGGATGGGGAGCATTAGCCGGTATCATCGTGTTAGGGCCAAGAATTGGAAAATATGTGAACGGTAAAGTAAATGATTTCCCAGGTTCATCTGTGCCATTAGCTACTATGGGAGTTTTCTTATTATGGTTAGGATGGTTTGGTTTCAACGGAGGTTCTGTACTTTCTGCTGATCCTGGTTTAGTATCTCTTGTTTTAGTAACCACTTCTTTGGCTGCTGCTGCTGGTGCAGTTGGGGGTACTTTAATGGCTTTTATTGTATTCAAAAGATTAGATTTAGGAATGGCATTGAACGGTATCCTTGCTGGTTTAGTAGGTATTACTGCTGGTGCTGATCAGATGTCTCCAACTGCTGCAATGATTATTGGATTAATAGCTGGTGGTTTAGTTGTACTTTCTGCTGTGGCATTAGACAAACTAAAACTTGATGATTGTGTCGGTGCAGTATCTGTTCACTTAACCTGTGGTATCTTTGGTACTTTAGCTGTAGGAATGTTTGGTGCTATGGCTAGTATGGAGCAATTCATCAATCAATTAATTGGTGTAGCTGCTTGTGGAGCTGCTGCATTTGGAGCTGCTTTCATTATCTTCTTCGTATTAGACAAAATTTTTGGATTGAGAGTAAGTGCTGAGCACGAAAAAGGTGGGATGGATAGCCATGAGCATGGTATCAGAGGTTATACTATCACTTTTGACGAGTAGTCTCAATTACATATATAAAATATAAAAGGGGGAAATTCTTCCCCCACCTTTCTTTTAAAATAGAGCACTTAAACAAAGTGCACACTTTAAAACTGTGCTTCATCAAATTTCAGAGATATTGATTTTGCTTTCTAATCTTAAAGCATGGTGGAGATTTTTTATTCAATTCAGAGAGAATTTTTTATTTACACACATTTTATTTTAATCTAAAGACTTATGAAAAACAAGTATCTAATCATTTTACTTTCTTTCATTTTTACAAATGTAATGGTAGCTCAGGCTCAGGAAGAGGAAGAAGAAGCTCCATTGTCGCTTTCAGGTTCAGTTGATACTTATTACAAGTATGACTTTTCAGGAAGTCCAAATATTGGGACAAGTTTTGGAGAAGATCAAAATTCATTCTCTATTGGTATGGCCAACCTAATAGCATCAAAAGAGGTTGGAAGGGCATCTTTTGTAGCTGATTTGTCATTCGGACCAAGAAGTAATAATTCTATCCCAAATGCTGATTTTCATATTCAGAACTTATATGTGTCTTACGCACTTACAGATAAATTAAGTGTAACTGGAGGGTATATGGGAACATTCGTAGGTTATGAAGTAATTTCTCCAACCGCAAACTTCAACTACTCTACTTCTTACCTATTCACAAATGGTCCATTTCAAAATGCAGGTTTAAAGTTTGATTATGCTATTTCAGACAGATTTGCACTTATGGTAGGTGTTTTCAATGATTGGAATGTTTATACTCAGAATGATGTTGCTGGAAATATGGATGTTAATTCTTTTGGCGCTCAATTGTATGTTTCTCCAGTGGATGGGTGGGATGCCTATATCAACTTTGTAACTGGTGAAAATAATGGTAATGAAATTGATTTAACTACTACCTACCAAGTTTCCGATGCTTTATTACTTGGATTAAATGCTGCTTCTTACTCTGCTGCTAAAATAGATAATGGAGATGGTACTGAGTCTGATGGAGGAAGTTTTGCAGGAGGTGCTCTGTATGTAAACTATGCTATTACAGATGCTTTTGCATTAGGATTAAGAGGTGAATATTTCTCAGATGATAAATTAGGTATTCTAATGGGTGCAGAAAAAAGTTCTGTTACTGCATTTACAGTATCTGCTAATATAGGTTCAGGACCACTTAAGTTTATCCCAGAATTAAGATTAGATTCAGCTGAAAAAGATATTTTTGTAGATGGAGATGGCGCTGCTACAGGGAGTGCAGTACAGTTCCTGATGGCTGCTGTATTTGCTTTCTAAGAATAATATAAAAGAAAAGCCTTACCTTACTTCAAAGGTAGGGTTTTTCCTATTTCATTCTTTTCTTTTTATTAATGACTATGCATTCCTTAGCCAAGCCTGTATTACTAAACGTTTTATTACATATTCTTTGTTTTAATCTTTTTGCTCAACAAGCAAATTTGCCCAAGGACGAAACAGGTAAAATTACCTTTTATGAGGTGGTTAAATTAGATTCGGTTAAAAAGGAGTTATTACTAAACAATGCTTTTCAATATTTGGCAGGTTTACATTTACCTGAGTTGAATGCTACATCTAAAAAGAAAAAGAATTACAAAAAGATTAATAAAAAAATAGCAGGATTACCAATTGAAATAGATTCTGCAGTCGGAAAAGTTCAATCCAGATATGCTTTTAAAGTATATAAAGGTCAATATGCCAAACACGCTGATGGGGAAATTTCTTATGATATTACTCTTGAAGTGAAAGAAGGCAGGTATAGATACATTTTCACCAATTTTATTTTTCAGCCCTATGCTTTAAACAGATATGGGAAATATACAGCGGTTTCAGGGATTTACAAACCCCTTGAAGGGTCTGCCTATGAAGGAAATAAAGATTGGAATAAGCATAAATTAACTACAGTGGAGAAAATTAGTGGGCTGATAGGCAGCTTGAAATTAAAGATGTTGGAAAAACCTTTGAAGGATAACCAACCAAAAAAGGATCAAAAATCCGTGGTTGTTGATAAGGTGGATTGGTAGAGAAGGAGAATAATAATACTTACCATTTACAGAGAGGTTTATAACTAAATAACAATGATTCTGTATTCGACCATTTAATAGTTTAAAACTATGGGTATCATAAAAGTCTTGTTGGCTGACGGACAAATTTTAGTTAGAAACGGAATAAAATCTCTTTTAAAAGAAGAGAAAGATATATATATAGTTGGGGAGGCTTCTAATGGAGATGAGGCATTGGAAAAAGTAAAAGCCCTTCAGCCTGATGTTTTGGTACTGGCGATAGAATTGTCAAATCCGAATGGTATTGAGGTGGCTAAGAAAGTTAGAGAATATTCGGATCAAACAAAACCCCTGATCTTAACTACTTTTAAATCTGAAGATTATGTGATGCAGTCTATAGAATCAGGTGCGGAAGGTTATTTATTGAAAGATGCTAATGAAGGGGAGCTAATTGAGGCTATAAAAAGGGTTTATGACGGTCAGAAATACTTTAGTAGCATTGTTTCCGGAATTTTGGTAAATAATTATCTGAAAATAAGACATCCAAAAGAAGCAAAAGCAATAAAGGAATTCGATTTAACTAAAAGGGAATTGGAAGTTTTGCAATTAATAGCAAATGGAATGAGTTCCAGGGAGATTTCTGCACAGATCAATACAAGTATAAGAACAGTTCAAGTCCACAGGTTCAACATTATGAAAAAGCTGAATGTAAAAAATGTGGTGGAATTGATTAATATAGCATTCTCTAATAATCTAATAGAACAATTAGCCTAGGTATTACCATTGCCAAAAAACTAATCAATAAATAGGTAAGAGTACTGATTTAGTATCTATCCTTAATAATCATATCTTGACTTTAAACGAAATCGATACCCTAGTATCGATTTACTTGTTTATACCTTTCCGAATTTCAAACTAAGGCCATTACTGGGGAAAAATTCATAAAAAAACCACTGTTCTGCCAACAGTGGTGGTTATCTATACATCAGTAAATAAATTTGTTAAACCTAGGTCAAATCCTAAGTGTAAAAAAAACTGTTTACTAATTTAAGCCGCTTTATTTTGCAGCTTTCTTATATTTTTGGTTAAATCTTTCAACCCTACCAGCTTTACTAATAAAGTTAGTTTTTCCAGTATAGAATGGGTGAGATTCTGAACTGATCTCCACTTTTATTAATGGATAAGAATTGCCATCTTCCCATTCCTCACTTTCCTGAGAACTCATTGTTGATTTGGTTAAAAACTTATAACCGCTTGTTATATCGTAGAATATAACAGATTTGTAATCCGGATGAATATCTTTTTTCATAATATAATAAATCTATAAACTAGCAAATAAGTCGCTGTAAATTTGAATTTGCAAAATTAATGAAATTACTTAAGATAACAAATATTAAATGGGAAGTGATATTAATAATTTCATAAAAAAAACCAATCTATTAAGATTGGCTTGCAAAACAGTGCGGAATAAGCTAATTATTAGAAATAAAAACGCCCTCCTAATGCTGCTCCTAAGTCAAAATCTGTTGCAGGAGCTAGGTTTAGAATAGGCACAATCTCCACAAAAACATCGAATGGGGCATCATCAAAAATATAATTTGCGCCAAAAGGAACTCTTACACCAAGCTGGATTTCACTTGCAAAATTTATTTTTCCACCCAAACCAATGTATAACGGCAATTGTCCTTTAGTAACAGAAACTGTATTCATAAAATGCTTTAAATAATCCACATGAATATGTAGTGAGCCCTCTCCATAAAATGACCAAGCTACTCCACCGCCAATAGCTGAAGTTCCTCCTGTCCATTTTTTAAAACTTAAACCGGTAGGCTCTCCAACCATAACACCTAGACCAAAGCCTGGTTTTTGGGCGAAAGCATTACTTTTGAGCAGAATGGTAACAAATAAAATTAGTGTCAGTTTAATTAAATTACTTTTAAATGGTATAGTGTTTTCGGGTTGTGAATTCATAGATATTGAAAATGGTTAATGAATGAAATATTGTTTTAAATAAATTTTACTGGCGGCAAAAGTAATCCTTATTTCCTCTCTCATCAATTTTTAAAAGTTTTTCCCACAAAATAATTTACCCAGGTAGCCTTTTTGCGATGTGTCTTGTACTGTTTTAATAGAAGGGTTTAATGCTACCATTAGAGCAAGAGTGAGCCGATTAGTTAGAAAAACACTCTCTTTTTCTAAATTAGACAAGTGGCACAATTTGGCTATCGCATGGTGCTTCTGGCAATTTAATTTAGAACGAAAACCTTACATTTGATACACTGCCTTAATTTTAAATAGGCATTTGAAAGTAAGCGAAAGCCTTTTAATTCATAAAATGTTCTGTTTTCTGAAAGTTCCTCCATATGCCCGGCCATAGTTTTGAAAGAAACATCTGACTGAATTAGTTTACCGCAATCGAAAAGCTTAGGGTTTATTTTTTCTTTTATGGCAATGAAACTTTGAACTGATGTGCTTATTTTCTGTATGATATCTGCCTTGGGCTCTTTAAACTCCACAAATTGCAAAAGTTCATCTAATTGATTAAGCGTATTAAAAAGGCCACCCTGAAGTTCTTCATGAGCTTTTGGATTGTAATAATGAGCATTTTTCAAGCTTTTAATCAGCTGCTTGTTTGTGCGAAAAATTTTCCTAATTACATTACTAGTTTTGGTGTAATGCAACATGCTTAAATCATATGGTGTAGAAAAAATCATTGCCAGCGGAAGGAGAATGTAGGTATTGAAAATCACACTGTCTAGTTCATTTTTATATAGTTGAAGGAACATATTGTGCACTAAACCTAGCGCAATAAACCATATGTAAAACAGGCTGACCTGATCGCCAATATAAAGATCTGTTAGTTTTGGTGTTCTTTGTGAAGCAATGGATATTACAATGATGAGCGTACCTAAAACTAAAGCAAATAAACCCAACCAAACTTCCGGTACATAATCAATTCCGACATCTCCTTTTTGGTAAAATTTTTTAAGTGAGTATCTGTTCTGGTACTAAAATTTTAAATAAAAAATCCAAAATCAATATTAATACAGAGAAGAAGGAAAATAGATTAATATTTTTTCTATAGAACCTCACCATAAAATAAAACCATATTGCTTTGCGAATTCCCACGAGTGATTTTGCTTATTGACCGGATGTTCTCTTCTGAAAAAAATACTGTTTTCTCATTTTTGTAAAAATAGCAAATCAAAAAATTTTGTCTAAAGTGTAACCTAACTAAAAAAAGTGCATTATGGATTAAATTAACAAAGAAAGGTTGAATAAATGATTTGCCTTTTCTAATGATTGAATTGAAAGTATTAGTAATATGAAAATGTTCTCCCTCCTCCTCAATTAAGCCTTCCAATATGGGCAATTCTGGGAATGGACTATATTGAATAATAGACAGCTTTTGTAGATGAAATCTGCAGAAATTTTCTTGAAAGTCTTTATAAAGTAGTTGTCTTGTTTTAAGGAAAACTAATTCATATAAAGTATAGATGGTTCATCATAAAAAAGGATACTTGATGCAAAATGATCTTGGGTTTCATTCTTTATTTTTATAAATTATAGGATATAATTATAAAGTGCTTTTCCAAATAGAATTATTTTCATAGAAATACGGGAAAAGAGGGGTGTCAATTCCTGTATACTCATTGTTCACGCCATTACAGACTAAACTAAAGTTATTACTTTTAAAACCGAAAACTGTGTCAAAAAAATGGTTTCAACAACATATAAGAAATTTTCTGTAGTTCTACTTTTCCTTTTAATTGGTTTCTCGAGAAATATTATTGCCCAATACGAAATCAAGAGTTTTAAATTTAAAAAACGCAATAAAAAATCCCTTGTAGTTCCATTTAAGTTGGTTCATAATTTAATGATTGTTCCACTTCAGATTAATGGTTCAGATACCTTGCAATTTATCCTCGATACAGGTGTAAGTACAACCATTATTACCGGATTGCCTAATGGTGAAGAATTGAACTTGAAATATATGAAGGAGCTTGAACTAAGTGGGCTTGGTGAAGGAGAAGCGGTAAAGGCATTGTATTCAACAGGAAATACGCTTGAACTTGATGGAGCAATTGGTTATAATCACGAAATTTTATATTTACTAGATGATGTTTTTCATCTTTCCTCCTCTATGGGTACTTATGTTCATGGACTGATAGGCTATGATTTCTTTAAAAACTTTGTTGTTGAAGTGAACTACACCAAAGAATTACTGGTATTACATGAGCCAAAGAGGTACAGAAGAAAAAATTGGAAAAAAAGATTTTCTGGAAAACAAAAGGGTATTGTTCCTATAGAAATTGAAAAATTTAAACCTTATATTAATGCTACAATAGAGCAAGAAAATGGAGATACTGTTGGTGTAAAACTTTTAGTGGA
>JAHQVQ010000334.1 GCA_019634305.1 Flammeovirgaceae bacterium
CGCGCAAACTAACCCGCTCTTTTAATGCTTTCTTTATGCGATATCGTTTCTCTGATCCAATGGTGTGGGTATTATGCTCAACAAATTGACGATTACATATTTTACATTTATAATTTTGAATTCCATAATGAGTGCAGCCATTTTTCTTTATCTTGCATTTGTTGCAGTCTGGGCAGTGTAGCATTGTTTTAATTGTTTTGTCACTTTAAAAATAATGACTTGCTCGGACTGCTCTTTGTTTTTAATTCTTAGCCTTACATTTGACACACTGCCTTAAATTTTTCTAGCTAAGGCTTTTTTGAGTTCATACAGAATTAAAAAATTTGAACAAATTAAAGGGCTCATCTTGAGCTTTAGTTACTTTCCAATTGACATTCTGATTGGCTGCCTTTCAGGTTCCAAACTATTACTCATCGCCCTTTTGCATAGAAGGAAGTCTACTTCTGATAAATTTGAATTGCCCATTATGGTTAGATTCATGTTCACATACATGAAACCATTTGCAATAATTATTAGTCGGCCCCCAATACCAATCCTTGTCTACCACCATCAACCAATCATCATCTCGATTTGCTAACTCTTTAAGGGTTTGTTCCCTCACATTATTCAATTTTTCAAGGTAAAAGTCCAGTTCATTCCCCTTAATTTTTTTGCGGGCCTTTTCCCCAAGTCCTGAAGCTATATCCCAATCTGACCGATCCTTTTTATCCCACTCTCCCCATTTTCTTCCTTCAAAAGTATGAATTTGATAAAAACGCTCAGTGGCTGCTAAGTGCAGCAACATTGCTCCGATAGAGTTTGCTTTTTCATCAACCAGATAATCCAAATCTTCAACACTCATCCCTTTCACAGGATTTAGAATCACTGATCGCATCCAATTCAACATAGAAACCAAAGTTCCTACCTGAGGACTATATCCTTCTTTCGGCCCGAATACATTAATTTCATCCTCACTTGTTTGTGGATGAGGAAAAACAGACTGTGGCATAGTCAGCAGACTTCCTGTCCCTAAAGCTACCATTGAAGATTTTTTAATAAAATTTCTCCGGTCATAGTTCGTTTTTTGATTTTTCATACTTAGAAAGTGATTTAGAAGTAGTTATAATTTGATAATTTAAATTTACTGTTTATTGATCATAATTACGGTTTTCTGAGTCTTTATAAGTTTTTTTGCTCTTTTTTATTATTAGAAAATTATTTCAATTCGATTAAGGAAAGATGTTTTGCCTTTGGATTTTTTTATCCTATTAATAAACCCATTTATCGAAAAAGGTTTGTAGATTTTCTCCAGAAGATTCTTCCATAGCTTTTTGAAAGTCAATTGTTTCAACTGATCTTCCGAAATATTTCTGGCTGTAGAATTTAATTCCTTTCCAGAAAGACTCGCTTCCCATTTCTTCTCTGAGGAGATGCAAAACATAAGCTCCCTTAAAATAAACTAAATTCCGATCATCTCTGGAAGGATTTACCCAGTTCCTAAAAACCAAAGGTTTATCATTATCCCTTTTTTTAATATCTTCATAAACCTTTAAGTAAGCATTTATGTCCGATAAATATTTATTCTTTCCAAAACGATATTCATTGAATGCTGCAGACATGTAGGTAGCAAATGCTTCATTAAGCCAAAAGTGACTCCAACGCTTACAGGTAATTCGATTACCCCACCATTGATGGGCCAGTTCATGTGAAATAAGATTTGTTTCAGTGCTATCCTTCAGGACCATATTTCCATAAATGTTCTTCAATACGGAAAACCCAGACATTTCCTGGTAATGATCTCCAATTAGAATTTGTGAGTAAGTGGTTTGGTAATATTCAATACCTGATTTTTCTTCAAAGAATGACAACATATTTTGAGTGTCCTTGAATATGGATGAGAGTTCCTCTGGAGAATAGTTTTCCGAAAAATACTCTAATAAGACCGCTTCACTTTTTTCTTCCGTTTTATTGAAATTACCAATGGCAAATCCATAGGTATAGGCGGGGGTTTCATAATTTTGGTGCCATTGAAAAAGCGTTTTCTCTTCTTTTTCCTGAATTTCAATTAGTTCACCACTTGCCACACATTTCTTTCCTTTTGGAGCAATAATGTTAAGACTTAAAATGGCCTTATCACTTGGCAGATCGTTGCAAACCATCCAATGGCTTGTGGAGTAGACAGTATAAACATAAGCAGGTGCCGAATGGAAAAAGAGTCCTGTTTTAGGATTCCCATGATAATTTATGATGATTTCATTTTCATTTTTTTCTCTCTCTGATAAATCAATAATGAGCGTTTGTCCCGTTTTTTTAAATTCAATAACACTTTCACCAGTTACTTTATCGATTAGAAGATCTCCTGCTTTCAGGGTAATGAAATTTACAATAGGATCAATTTGAAACTTAATAATCACCATTCCCTCAATACTTCCTTTATAGAAATCAGGTTCGATAGTTAAGTTGTAGCTAATGACATCTAACTCATTTTCGAGTAATCCAGCTTTCCCTGAATTTGTGAAACTGGAAAAGATTAGCAGGCTAAATATAAGATTAATTGTGTATTGATGATGCATTGAAATGGAATAATGAAGGATTAGTGATTATTGTTTTTGATATAATCGGAACTGTTTCCGTTCCAATAGCAATTAATGCATCTCCCATTTTCAAATTTATGATCACAATTTTCATAACCATACAAATGGCAGGCACATTCCGGGCATAGTTCCGCCATCCTTGAACTATCAACAAAGTATTCACTTCGACATTCCACGCAAACTCTTATTTCTCTATCCATTTTTTCCAAGTAATACCAAGAAGTCCAGCTTGATAAATCAACAAATCCATCCACTTTAGATTATATTTCTATTTAACTTGATTAATAATACCCATAATTTCAAAAGCCTTGTAAACAACCTCTTTTCTAATCATGGCAAATTTATCCATATCAAAATGCTCCGCTGGCTCTACATTGGCGGCAAAGAAATAGGTTTTACTTCCCGATTCAATATACCCTACAAACCATCCATTATCTTGTCCATCACTGATTGACCATCCTGTTTTACCACTAAGTATGTACTTATCATTTTCCTCCATTACCATCATTCTTTTCATAATTTCTTCCGTTCTTTTGGCAATAGGCAATTCCGATAAGTAAAACCTCTTCAAAAAATCTATTTGCTGAAAAGGACTTATCCTTGAGCGTCCTTCCAGCCAAAACATGTCTATGTTTTCCGCATCTACCTTCATTTGGCCATACTTGAATTTATCCAAATGTTCATTCATTCTTTCCTCTCCTATTTCCCTTGCCACTTCCTGATAACAGGGCAGGCAGGAATAGTGAAAAGCATCTCTTAAAATTAAATCCTGTTCCCAATTCTTCAAACTTCTTTTTTCACCATTCCATTTAAAAAGTGTACTATCGTTTTCAACAACTCCGGTCTCCAGGGCTATTATTGAGTTGGCTACCTTGAATGTGGAAGCGGGCAAATTTCCTTTTTTTGCCCAGCTAAAATCATTCGAAAAATACCGGTCATTTTGCAAATCGTAAATTACAATGGCACCTTTTATTTTGGATGAATCCAATATTTCCTGAAATTCTGGTTTGGAAATTTCACGTTCCACAACCTCTTTTTCTTTATTGTCAGGATTTCCCTTTTTTTCAGTACAAGAAATAAAAAAGGCTAATACGCTAATTACTAAATATTTTTTCATCTTTTATTATTTGCTGATTGAAGTTTGAAATTCAGGATTGTTGAACTCCTGCTTTTATAAAAATTTCCTGCAATTCTATGGCAATAGGAAAAGGTTGGAGTGGAGGGACATTTGCTCCTCCAGGATTTCCCTCAGGAACTTTACCAACAAAGGACTTTATTCCTCCCACCAGTAATCTTGGTATTTGACCAAGAACCTCTTTTAAGCTCTTGGTCTTTATACCAAATATCAACATTTTCCAATGAACAAATGAATGAGCAGTAGGATACTTTTGCCCAATAATATGAGCACGCTCCAAATGATTCCAGGCATTTTGAAAATAACCTTTGGAGTACTCATTTCGGTAATTTTCTAATTCCTTATTAAAATAAGGTTTTAGCCCTGGTGGTATTGAAAAGTAAAATTTCATTTACTTGCTTTTTGAATTTTGTTTGTGTTTAATACTCTAAAATAAAGATTTAAAATTAATTAAAATGGTTTTGCAATATCCCATTCTTCAGGATTTTAATCTTCAACAAAAAGTTACCAAATCCAGAAATTATTTTTGTGTTTTTCATCACTCATCCTTCAATTGTTGAGTTGGATTAATACTAGCTGCCTTCAAAGTCTGGATTCCTACAATTAACCAAGACACAAGCAATACCGATAAACCTGCTATTAAGAAATACCACCACTCTAAATCTATGCTGTATGCAAAATTTTTTAGCCAAATAGTGCTCACCCAATATGCAAATGGCAAACTAATGGTGACAGCTATCAATACCATTTTCGTAAAATCTGATGAAAGCAATTTAACGATTCCAAATAAGCTAGATCCCATAATTTTGCGGATACCAATTTCCTTGGACCTCCTTTCTGCTGTAAAAATGGCTAGCCCAAATAATCCTAAACAAGAGATAATCTTAGCTAAAAGAGCAAAATAATTTGATAAACCAGCCACCTTTGTTTCAGAATTATAGAGTTTTTGATATTCAGTATCCACAAATGCATAGTCAAATGGATAACCAGATTGAAATTGATCATATAGCTTTTTGACATTAGCTAAAGTTGTTTTTTCGGTACCAGATTCCATCCTTAATACCACATTTCTTCCATGATCTCTGAATCTTAAAAGCAATGGTTCAATGCTCTTGTGAAGAGAGCCATACTGAAAGTCTTTCACTACCCCAATTATTTCAAACTCATCCTCCCCCTGTAGAAGAACTTGACCAACAGGGTTCTCTATACTCATAAATTTAACAGCAGATTCATTTAGGATAATTCTATTCGCATTATCATTATTCTCCAATGAAAAATCCCTGCCATCCACTAATTCCATCCCCATGGTTTCGACAAATCTGTATCCTACACGCAGTGCTTGAAAAATTACATTTTCATAGGATCTATCGCCATTCTAGGAGTATCCTCCATAATTATTCAAGATGCTTCCATTCATAAATGATGCAGCCTGGACACCAGTCATCCTCTGTAATTCCGTCATAAAAGCCATTGGCTTATTATTGTTACTTCCCATTTCAAAGCTGATTAAATTATTTTTGTTATAGCCTAAGTTCTTGCTCAAAACAAAATCAATTTGATTACTTATAACCAACATGCCAAAAATCAATATTACAGAAAGTGAAAATTGAAATATCACAAGACCCTTTCTAATCTGATTACCTCCAGTTTTAGAGTTTATTTTACCTTTCAATATCGCTAAAAGATTGAAACCAGATAGATATAAGGCAGGATAAGATCCTGATAAAACCCCTGTGATAATAACTAGAATAAACAACATAATTGAGAATTGAATATCAAGTGATAACAAGATTTTTTTTCCAGTTAGGAGATTAAATTGAGGCATTAATATGATAACCAAGACCAAAGCGATAAACAAAGAAAATAGGGCAATAAAAATTGATTCAGATAAAAACTGAATAATGAGATTTTTTCTGTCTGCCCCAAGCGATTTCTTTACTCCAATCTCTTTCATTTTTTTGCTAGCTTGTGCAGTGGACAAATTCATAAAGTTTATACAGGCTATAAACAAAATAAAGAAAGCAATAAGACTTAAAAGTTTGACATATGTAATTCGTCCTCCTACCTGTTTTCCTTCATAAAATGGTTCATGAAGATACCTATCCGAAAATTTTTGCACAAATGAATTGAAGTTAGCCGCATTTTTCCCTTTCGTACTTAGGTATTTATTAATCTTAGCATTAAAGGCTAAAATATCCGTTCCTTTTTTAAGCTCTAAATAATTGTGCACATAGCTCCCACTCCAATCACCAGCCCACCTATCGGCATCAATCAATAAATCAGTATGCCCCACGGCATCAAATTGAAAAGTAGAATTTGTTGGTATTTCCTTAAAAACACCTGAGACAGTAACAAGGAAATTTTCTACACCGTCATCCCACTGGTAATTCCAGTTCAGGGTTTCCCCAATGGCATCTTCTGGTTTTTCAAATAGTTTTCTTGCTAATTCTTCGGAAAGAACTATTTTACTTTTATCACTAAGAACCTGGCTTTTATCGCCAATTAAAAGCTCAAAAGAGAAAGTATTGAAAAAATCGGTACTGGCCATTATCCCTTGGCTTTTTTGGGAAGTGTTACCATGAGTTAATATACCTTTCGGTGAACAAAATTCTTGGCTTATTGCCACAGCTTTTTCTACCTCTGGAAAATCCTCTACAATAGTCTTGGTCATTAATAATGGACTTCCTTCCAATGTAAGGATTTCATTTTCCATAGGGAGATTCGAAAAGAACTGATACAGCTCACCTTCCTTTTCATAAAACTTATCCACGTTCATTTCATCTGCCACCCAAAGGTAAATAAAAAGAACACATGCCAGGCCAGTTGAAAGTCCAGTAATATTTATTAAAAAACTAGTTTTGTAACGTTTGAAGTTTCGGAATGTAATTAGGAAATTATGACGTAGCATAGCAATATTATTTGGGTGGTTAGCTTTTTTAAATGATTTAATAAATTCCGGTCTGAAATACCATAATATACTCCATATGAAATTTCTATTCGCTTTTGTTGGAGATTCTTCATATTGCTTTTCAAAAATTTCGGTAAGATCTCCTTCGACCTCTTCAAGATAATCTTCTTTGCAAAACCAATGCAGGAATTGTAAAGCTCTTTTGGGGGGGTGTAAATCCATTAGCCAATAGATATTTCAGGGATTTATAATAGATCAATATTAAGTAATACCAATTTTTCAAATTCAGCTAAAAAAATAGAATGCATTAAAGTAGCATTTACTTAACAAGTGGTATAAAAAAGGTTTAATTGGTAAAACTTATAAAGTCTTTTTGAGTCATATTGCTTCCACATATTATTACTCCCACCTTTTTACCTTTAAATTCCGGCCTATTTTCAATGATGGCCGCTAATCCCACAGCGGCTGATGGTTCTGCCATTATACCTAAATATTCATGGATTAATTTCATTCCTTCCTTTATCGATTTATCCTTCACCAGAATGGTATCGTCAACTAATGGTTTTAAGTCTAAAATGGCTTGTTGCATAGGTAACCTCACCGCAATACCATCAGCAATTGTATTTGTGGAGTCATAACTGACATACTCATTTTTTCTTATCGATTCCACCAAAGCAGGAGCTCCTTCCGATTGCACTGCCACCAATTTAGTTTTAGGACTATATGTTTTGATAATTCTTGAAATTCCTGTAAACATTGCCCCATCTCCCAGCGCAATTAGTAAGACATCCAATTGATAAGGTAGTTGAAGTAATTCTAACCCTAAAGTCCCAGGCCCTTCTAAAGTTTCGATATCCTTGGTATCCTCAACAAATCGAGCATTTATGGATTTGGCATGTTCTTTTGCCTTCGATTTAGCAGTGTCAAAATCTCTTCCCGATAACTCCACTTTAGCACCCAGAAGCCGCATCATATCTAGTTTAAATGGATTTACAAACTGGCTTGTATGAACCGTAATTTCGAGTCCTCTTTTTAGACAGGAATATGCCATTGCTTGACCAAAATTACCCGCACTTGCACAAATTTTATGGCTATACCCTTTTGATTTAGAAGCTAGTACTTCTGATCCCCTTCCTTTAAAGCACCGAATTGGATTGATGGTTTCTATTTTTACAGTCAATTCCAAATCGAACATCTGGCTAAGGCTGGCACTGATATATTGTGGTGTATTTAAATAAACACTGTCTATAAGATTAACTGAAGCTTTAATATTCTCAATTGACAGTCGGTGATTGTTTATCATATTGTTACAGTGTTTATCTTACTTACGCTAAGCATCATTTTTACCTTTTGAAAACCTAAAACTAACATCTGTAAACAGAATTTTTCAAATAATTATAAAAAATCTGATCCCAAGAATCTTTACAAACAACCAATTTAGGGTTTGTTAGAATTATCTTATTTTCTATTTTACAAACCAATATATGATTAATTTTTCAGACTCAAATAATATACGATTTTGAAATTTTAAATGGACATCCTAAGATATGTACTCGGATTGATAATGGTGGTTTATGGCCTGATCAAAATTCTTGAAATTCAATTCATTCTTCCTTCAGAAGTTTACCAGTTAAGGTTAATAGAGTTGGATGGCATTTCACTCACCTGGGCATTTATGGGTTATTCTCCCTGGTTTTCTATTTTGTTAGGATTTTTTGAATTCATTCCCGCTACTTTATTGCTGTTTAGCAAAACTAAATACCTTGGAGCTGTTCTTCTCTTACCAACCTTGATGGCAGTATTTTTTATCAACATTGCATTTGGGTTCTTGCCTCATATGAGAATCTTTTCAGGTGTCTTGTTGTTGTTGGATATTGTAATTCTTTCAAATACTTGGAAGCTAATGCTAAAATTATTCAATGAAATTTTACAACCTAAAACATACAAGTTTGAATTTATCCTAAATGCAATTCTTTTGGCAACCGTTATTACAATTGTTTTTTATTACAAGATTAACATTTAAGCCTATTCCATTCTAAACGCCATAAGCATGGATTAAATTAAAATTTACTCCATCCTTTTATTAACATTGGACTTTGTAAACACCTCTTTTGCTTATGGAGTTTAATTCTTATTGCAACTTATTTTAACTTTTTAAAAATTGACCTTATTTGATTTTAATCTGAGTTGCTTTTAAACCTTTGGCCAATAGCTTTTCGGACAAGTTGTTATTTCCACCTACTTGGGCATGATGAAGC
>JAHQVQ010000335.1 GCA_019634305.1 Flammeovirgaceae bacterium
ACTTTTATCTCATTATCAAAAAGTTGTGGCACTTATTAAGTATATTTAATTCTGCACATCTATTTATTTCTCAAAACCTTGGTTAAGGATTTTCTCTAAAACATTGCCTGCGAAGATCAACCCATATTTTTAGATCCTTCTGAAAAAGATAAGCACATTTTTTTTTAGAAGTTAATTTCTTAAACAACCTTTTAGATTCTTCAAGGATCATTCCTCCTAAAACCCAACTACTTTAAAAAAAGCCAGACAAAATGCCTGGCTTTCTGTAATAGTTTAAAGTATTTTTAAATATTAGTTACCTTAAATTAATTGTTACTTTCTTCTCCTTTAAAGTATTCTCATCTCTTTCTAAGACAGAAATTCTATCTTTTGTAATGCCCTGACCTTTTAAAAATGTTACAACAGAATCTACTCTTTTATCCGAAATAATAAGATTATGGCGGCTTGAATCTCCACTTTTTGCATGTCCTACTATTTCCATTTTAAGTTTAGGGTGGTTGTTCATCAAATTAACCACATCAATTAATTGACTTTGATATTTTCCTTCAATATTTACTTCATCCTCTATGAAAGAAATTTCTACTGCCTTAAAAAAGGATCTATTAGTTAATTCTTTTTCTGGATTAAAATTACCCATAGCATTTGGATCAAACCCGGAATTTAGCAACTTTTTAAATTCTACAGAGTTTCTCAAGTTGTTATTATCCTTCTTGTTTATTGCAAAATAGTCAAGGGTTTTAGCATTATCTTCGGAGCTTAATGAAGAATTTGTAGCATTTATTATAAAATCATAATTGTTCTTAGTATCATTTCTTAATGATAATTTCAGAGATACAATCTCATTATGTATTTCCTTATCATTCTTAAAAATTGAAGTTTTTAAATCCTCACCAAATGGGGCAAATACTTCATAATTTCCAAGATCATCTGTGATACTTTCAAAAATATTTCCATTGCTCGACATTTTTATGTGAGCATTAATCAAAGCCTTTCCGGACTCATCTATTACTCTTCCTTCTAATTTCACCTGATCAAATAAAAACACACTGTAAATATCCAAACCACCAAATCCTCCTGCTCTCGAAGAAGACAAATAGGCAAACTTCTCATGGATATTAAAGTATATATCATCAGAAATACTATTGATTGGCAATCCCATATTTACTGGAGTTTCCCACACATCTTTTGCCTTATTATACTGAGCCTTAAATACATCATATCCTCCCATAGAATTATGGCCTTTTGAGCTAAAATAGAGAGAACCATCATCTCCAATAAAAGGAGAATCTTCATCAAAATCAGAATTTAAATGACTTAAAGCAACCGGCTCAGCCCACTTTCCTTTTTTATCTTTTTTTGTAAGATATAAATCAAGATTTTCATCATCAGAATAGAAATTTGTAGTAAAAACTATAGTATTTCCACTTTTTGAAATAAAACAATGAGGTTCTGAAGCAGCGGTAGAAACTGCTTTTATTTTCTCTCCCTCTTCCCATTTTCCATTAGTATAATTACTAATATAAAGATTTCCATCACTAAAATATATAATTTTATTTTTACCATTAATCAACTGCACTGTTGCATCATGACTCTTTTTACTATTCTCAGCATCTATGATTACAGGACTTGTCCAATGATCCTTATTATCCATTGAGGCTTTATAAATCATTTCATAATTATAACCATCCTTTGCTACAGGATAATTTTCATTTCTTCTTCTGCTAGTAAATAATATTGATCTCTGGTCCTTAAACATTACCGCACTATAATCAGAAGCATCTGAATTAACTTCTTTTCCTAAATTCTTTACCACAATTCCTTTTGAGGACGAAGAATAATAACTTTTAGCATTTTCAATTTTGGATCTTAAATAGGAAACATCTAAGAAATTAGTATTTTCCGCCTTGATATTATCCAGAATTTTTACAGCGTCATCAAAACTTTTTTGTTTGAAATATGCATCTGCTAAATCCAAGTAATAATGATCATAAGAAGATGCTATTTCACTATTCATCAATGATTTAAGATAACTAAGTGCCTTTTTAGATTGATCATCTTCAGTTGCTAAATAACTTTTGCTTACATAAAGCTTGGCTTCTAAATTTTCAGGATCAGCAATCAATAACTTTTCAAGGTATTCAATGGCAATTTTATAATGACCATCATTATACTCATTGATTCCTTTTTTAAGTAAATGCTCGTTATTTTGGGCATAACTATAATTAAAGGGGAAAAAAAACACAAAAAGTAACAGATTAATAGATTTAAGAAAAAATTTCATTATGGAGATGTTAAGAATTATAAAAAATTCAAAGTTTATCTTTGCGAGTTAATCTAAAAAAACAGCCTAATTGGAAAAAAACTGGCTAGAAGTTAAAAAATTTGCTAGTTGTTACGAACTGATAAAATAACCGGAAATGCTATTATTTATTACATCAAACAGAATGTAAAAACAAGAAGTGGTAAGATATATTGGGGAACATTAGTGCTTTAAGGCCACATTACCTTGGATTGAATACTAACTTTACTACTCACATCAAAATGCCCGATAATGAGCTCATTGGGGTTTTTCAAGTTTTTGATGTTTCCCTTAATCAAGGCTGGTGCAGGGCTAAAAGGTGTACCAATATTTGAAGCCTGCGTTTTAAGCAAATTCCAATACTCATACCCACTTTGAGAAAGAGAAAATTGCTGGATTATTATTTCATCATCTTCAATTAAGGTATCGGATGAAAATACCATTGTTTTTACTTTTCCATTAAAAATGAGATCATTTTCAAGATAGATACTTCCAGGTTGTTCTCTGAACTTTCCATTAATAAAAACTTTCCACCTATAATAATCTCTAGTACTGGGGTTATCCTTAAATTCGATTTGGGCAAAAAACTTATCATTAAATATAATTATTGAATCCTCAGAGAAATATTCGACAGCATTATTAAAATACAATGTATCAATTTGAGGAACGAGGGTTAGTTTTTGGGGAAGAGATTTATATAAATCGCCTGATTCTGAATTAATATTCAAATGATAGGAACTTTCTAATTGACCAACAAAAGTGGAATCAATTATTTCGTAGATACCTTTTGCATCGGATTCCCTGAAAAAGAATTTATTTTCCTGCTGATCCTCAACTGAAATTTCAAGATTAGATACCTTCGGGTTGGAATGAGGATTACTAATATCAGCACTATATGAAACTTTAATATAAAAAGGACCAGGCATATCATTAATTTCTCCTTCAACAACTAGGTTAACCTCGGATCCTTCTCTACTAATCTTTTCTAGACTAGGCTCGCAGCCTCCTATTAACAAAAAAGCTGATATTATCAAAAATTCTTTCAAAAAAGACTTTAAACCACCATTTTTATTCATCAAAAACATTAATAAGTTCCTTTCTACGAATTACCTAAACATAATGCACTAAAACAAATTAGTTTTCTGATTATGGAAAAATAAAAAAGCCATCTCTATAAATGAAATGGCTTTTTTATTTTGTTTTATCCTATTTATTCATGGTGCATATGTAAATTAGTAAGTGCCACTAATTTTGCCATTGCCTTTTCTATTCCTTCATTAATTTGACTTATAGAAGCTTCCATCATATAACAAGGAGTTGTAATAATATTATGGGCATCATCAATAATTACATTTGCTGTATCACAATTCTTTGTTTTAGCACCAATTGACTCCATTCCTTTACTAATGGCTTCAATTTCGTATGGTGATGAACTCTTAGTTGTACCTACTGTTAGGATAGCCTGAATATTAGACCCTTCCAATGCCTTTGCTATAGTTGTAGGAGACATACACATAGCAGCAATTGGCTTGTGCTCTTCTACCATTTTAACAATTAGGTTTTTCAGTTCAGGTAAAATTTCTCCTTTTGGACCAGAAAAAGCCCATTTAGTAAAGTTTTTTGCAGCACCAAAACCACCCGGCATAGCAAGACCATCTAATTCATCTGGTGAAACCTCAGAAAGTGACTTTATATTTCCTCTGGCAATCCTTGCTGATTCTAACAAAACATTTCTCTTCTCGGAAATTTCTTCCCCACTTATATGATTGATCACATGATGTTGATCAATCTCAGGGGCTAAACAAATCACCTCAGCACCTAATTTATCAAGAGCTAAAAGGGTTAAAACAGATTCATGAATTTCAGAACCGTCATAAACACCACAACCTGAAAGCAAAACTCCTATTTTCATATTAATTTCTATTATATATTCAAATTCACTAAATCAAAAAATACAATCCTTAGATAAAAACTTTTCTGCTAAATTACAAATTATTCAAATCCGGGCCTGAATAGTTTAAATTCAACCCTTCTATTTTTGTGTTTATCTTCCTCAGTTATTTCTGTTTCAATAATTGGCGCAGTATTACCCATTCCAATTGCTTCAACCCTTAAACCCTCCAAACCACCATATGAAATAATGTAATCCTTAATTACCTGAGCTCTTTCCTGAGATAATGCAAGATTTTTACCTGCATCACCATCAGAATCAGTATGTCCGGTAATTCTTAAGTTAAATTCTTCATGAGAAATTAAAAAATCAATAATTAGATGGAGATTATTTTCCATTTTTGCCTCCAACTTACTACTTCCTTTAGCAAAATCTATGGATTTAAAAGTTACTACTTTACTCACATTTGTGGCCTTTAGTTCTAGCTCCATGTCTCCATCTAAAAAAAACATTTCCTCAATTTTAAAAAAATTATCTCCTTCGACAATTACTAAATAATTCCTTTTATCTATGAGGTCAAATTCAAAAGATCCATCCTCAAAAGTTTTTCGAGGTGCAACCTCATCACCATGATCTAGATCAATAATTGTAACAACCCCTTTAAAGACCTCTCCAGTAGTTGGTTCAATAATTTTCCCTGAAAACCTTATCGTATTATTAGGTTTAGCATCCATTGGTAAAGGAAAGGATTGCAAATCCAGATTTTTATTGTTGATTTCCACCGATTTAGCATAAAACAACCATTTGGATTCTGCATCTATCGTAAAATAAAATTCACTTCCTTCCCCATTTACTAAAGGTCCAACATTATAAGGTTCAGACCATTTTCCCTCTTCAGAAAAAGTTTTAAAAATATCAAACTCTCCAAAATTCAAAAGTTGTCCATTTGAGCTAAAGTATAATACATTATATTTTGGATGAGGAAATGGGCTTACTTCTGAATCTCTAGTATTAATTATAGGTCCAATATTTTTTGCTTTACCCCAACGATTTTTCTCATCTTGTACTGAATAATAAATATCTGATCCACCGAATCCACCTCTTCTGCTTGAAGCAAAATATAATGTATCTCCCCCTCTTGAAAAGGCAGGGTGAGAATCCCATGCATAACTATTTATTTCTTCTCCGAGATTTTCAGGTTCCGACCAGGTACTATCTACAGCCTTATAAGTGATATACAAATCACAATCTCCTAGCCCATCTGGACTACTACACCTTGCAAATACAATCTTTTCCCCATCTCTACTCATACAAGGGGAACCTTCATTAAATTTGGAATTTAAATGCTGAAAAGGAATTGCAGGAGTCCATTCATCCATATCATGGTCCTTTTTGGAAATATAAATATCCTCATTCTCCTTGGCCCCTTTTATATCATTTGCAATTTTTGATGTATCCTGATTTCTACTAGATGTAAAGAAGATAATATCATCATTTAAACCGGAAATTGTAAGACCATAATCATCAAAAGGAGAATTTACACCTTCCCCCATATCCAATAAAATATCCTTTGGAGGTTTCAGGGTATCTATTTGTTTTCTCTTTTCAATGAGTCGGTAATAATCTTCTATACTAGCATAAAGTACTTTATCAAAATAGGCAATAGAATCATAATGGTTCAATGCCTTTTGTAAATCACCTCGATAGTGTTTAATGATTATTTTGTATAAATCTTTGGCTAAATCAAGCTCCCCTTTAGACTCAGAAACCCTGGCCAATTGCCAAATTTTATCAATATCGTAAATAAAATTTCCTATCCCAAAATTGCTCACATAATCATAAAGTACCTTCATGAACTTATCCCACTGCTTATTTTTCTTTAGTCGAGAAATCTCTGCCAGCTTGGCAGGTTTATAATAATCAGAAATTACATTAATATTTTTAAAATCAATTTTAGGAAATCTCACTATGCTGGAAGTATCTGCAGGGTTAAATTTATGAACAATAAGCCCCTTTTCCTTTTTTGATGAGGAATGAATACCCTTGCTTTTTTTCTGTGCTTGAAGTGAAAAAACAGAAAGGATAAAAAAAAGAAAAGAAAATGTTCTAATAAAAAATTTCACTGTTTTTGTACTTTTTTACCCCACTAAATTCATTCCTTAACGTCAAGTCTCTATTAATATTCAATTTTAATAGGTGTTCCATAATTTGAATACGAGAAAAAAATTATGAAAACATTAAAAGGTAAAGTAACTTTAGTTTAACGCTAAAAAAATGAAATAACTCCTCAAAATAAAAATATTACACTATATATAATTTAGAAGTTAGTAAAAAAACACAAACTATTGTGCCACAATTACAAAAACTCACTTTATTTATAATATTTTCAGTATTACTCAAAATTGTTTGTTAATAAGTATACTCAAATCTAAAATACCAATTACAATAAATTTATAAAATTTTAGAAACACTGTAATTTTGTCACTATTTAAAAAATAAAAAATTTCATTACCTCATTTTTCCATAAAAACTTAAAGTGATACAATAACGATTATTTAAAATTAAAAATTAATATTTATTAAATATAAAGATATAATATTTTGTGAATTTTAATTAAGTAAAAATTTTAGCAATTATCATTTAATTCAGTTGGCATAGCTATTGAAATCAACCTTTACTTAAAAGCATCCATTATTAAATATCCATTGGTTTTGAATTAATAACACTTCAATGGATTTCTCCCTATTTGAGGTTTTTTATTTGAAATGAGTTTCTAAAAGCCAAAAAAGCCCTAAGTTTGGATTATGATTGAGAATGTGTTGAGTTGAATTTTTTACAAACTGTAGAATGAAAGAGAAACGATTGAAAAGTACACTAGTTTTAAGCGATATGTCAGACTTAGAGTCTGAACAATTAATACCTATAATACCTGGAGATGATGATGATAATGAGTTTGAAAAAGATAAAGAATTAGATTTACCTATTCTGCCAATTCGAAATACAGTTTTATTCCCCGGAATTGTGATTCCAATCACAGTAGGAAGACAAAAATCTGTAAAATTGGTAAAGAAAGCATATAGGGGAGATAAAATTATTGGAGTAGTTGCCCAGAGTAATACTAAGAATGATGATCCTGACTTGGATGATATTTATAAAATTGGAACTATAGCTAAAATCTTAAAATTAATAGTTTTACCTGATGGAAATACCACAATAATTATACAGGGAAAAAGCAAGTTCAGGATTGACCAATTACTTGAGAATGAACCTTTTCTTACTGCCAAAATAGTGGTGATGAAAGATAGTTTCACAAAACCAAAATCCAAAGAAACTAAAGCATTAGTTCAATCACTAAAGGATGCTGCTTTCAAAATATTAAAACTAAACCCTGAAATTCCCCAGGAAGCCCAGGTTGCTTTGGAAAATATAAATAGCCCAAGTTTTCTCACTCATTTCCTTTCCTCAAATATCAATGCAGATGTTAGGGAAAAGCAAGCCTTATTAGAAATTAATAATGGAAGAGAAAGGGCCACAAGACTTCTTGAATTCATGCTAAGGGAAATTCAATTGTTGGAATTGAAGCATGAAATACAAAATAAAGTTCATTCTGATATTGATCAGCAACAAAGAGACTACTTTTTGAGGCAACAAATGAAAGTGCTGCAGGATGAATTGGGAATGGAAGGTCCTGATCAGGAAATTGAGGCCTTGAAATTAAGGGGAGACAAGAAGGAATGGCCTTTATATGTGAAAGCTCACTTCGATAAGGAGCTTTTGAAAATCAGCCGAATGAATCCTGCTGCAGCTGAATATCCTATCGTTTTAAATTATTGTGAGTTATTACTGGAACTTCCCTGGAATGATCATTCTCAGGACATTTTTGACCTGATCAGGGCTCAAAAAATATTAGATAAAGATCACTACGGACTAGAAAAGGTAAAAATCAGAATTATAGAATACCTAGCCGTTCTGAAATTAAAAAACAATATGAAAGGTCCAATTCTCTGTCTGTATGGACCTCCTGGTGTGGGTAAAACTTCTTTGGGCAAGTCAATTGCCGAGGCTTTGAACAGGAAATACATAAGAATGTCTTTGGGTGGTGTAAGAGACGAAGCAGAAATCAGAGGACATAGAAAGACTTATGTAGGGGCAATGCCAGGAAGAATTCTTCAAAGTATAAAAAAGGTGGGTACTAATAACCCAGTTTTTATCCTTGATGAAATAGATAAAATAGGGGCAGATTTTAGAGGAGATCCTTCTTCTGCTTTACTTGAAGTGCTTGATCCTGAACAAAACGCCACTTTCCTGGATAATTATCTGGAACTGGAATTTGATCTTTCTAAAATCCTGTTCATTGCCACTGCCAATTCCCTTGATACCATTCATCCTGCATTAAGAGACCGGATGGAAATTATCGAAGTAAATGGCTACACGCTTGAAGAAAAAATTGAAATTTCTAAAAAACACCTAATTCCCAAGCAAAGAAAAGAACATGGATTATTTGCCAAAAACCTAGCCTTTGATGAAACTGGAATTAAAAAAATAATTGAAGGATATACTAGGGAATCTGGAGTGAGGAACCTGGAGCGGAAAATTGGGGCTATTTGCAGAAACATAGCCAAATCTGTTGCTATGGAGCAAAAATATCAGAAAAAAATATCTCCTGCCAGAGTGGAAGAAATTTTAGGTTCACCAATTTTCGAAAAAGAGTTATATGAAAATAATGAACTTCCTGGTGTAGTTACCGGACTTGCCTGGACATCTACCGGAGGAGAAATTCTTTTTATTGAATCAAGCTTAAGCAAAGGAAGAGGTCAATTGGTACTTTCAGGCCAATTAGGTGATGTGATGAAAGAATCTGCCACAGCGGCACTTTCTTATTTAAAAGCTAATGCAGAATCCTTGGGAATTGACCATAAGGTATTTTCTCAATACGATTTGCATGTTCACGTTCCAGCAGGTGCCGTTCCTAAGGATGGACCATCAGCTGGTATTACCATGGTTACTTCCTTGGCTTCTATTTATACCCAGAGGAAAATAAAAAATAACCTGGCCATGACTGGCGAAATTACTTTAACAGGAAGAGTATTACCTGTTGGGGGAATTAAAGAGAAACTTTTGGCAGCAAGAAGGGCAGGAATAAAAGAATTAATATTCTGTTCAAGAAATCAGAAGGATGTTGAAGAGGTGGATGATCAATATAGAAAAAATATTAAGTTCCATTTTGTTGATCATGTAACCGAAGTATTGGAAATTGCCTTACTTAAAACCAAGGTTAAGAACCCAATGAAATTTGAATTTAAAGAAGAAAAAGCTGCTAAGAGTAGTTAATTTTGAAGTTTTAGCATTTTCAAATAAATAAAAAAACAGAGGGCTTTTAGTCCCTCTGTTTTTTTTATTGTTCAATTTAATATTCTTTCAAAAGTCTGGGAATATCCTGAATGAGTTTATTCACTTTCAATTCATCAGTCCCATCATAAATGCCCCTAATTTGCCTGTCTTTATCTACAAGTAAAAAAGCTCCACTATGGAGGAATCCACCTTCTACATTTTCATCCTCTTTGGCAGTTACAATATAACTTTCCTGTCCTATTCTATAAATATCCTGCTTTTCACCAGTCACCATATGCCATTTATCTGACTTTATTCCTAGTCTTTCTGCATATTCCCTTAGCCTTCCCACAGAATCAGTTTCCGGATCAATAGAATGTGATAAAATTAAAACTTTATCATTTTCCAGAAACTTGTCATAAACCCGAAGCATTTGGGCTTTCATTTTAGGACAAATTGTAGGACAACTTGTAAAAAAGAAATCGGCCACATAAATTTTATCCTTAAATGTCCCCTGCGACACCCAATTACTATCCTGATCCAAAAATTTAAAATCTCCAATGGTATGATAGGTTGTATCAATTACCATTTTTCCATTAACTTCTTTTTCTGTAGTTTCCCTCCTACCCATAATTGGCAATTTAGGGTCTTCTTTTTTGGGAGAAGAACAACCGAAGATTAATATAAAAACAACAACAATTAGCTTCTTCATGATGATTAATGAATGGCTTTTAATGATTCAAAGTTTGCTTTAATAATATTATTCAGATCTGTTTCAGATAAAGCATGAGATAAGAACAATGTTTCGTATTGGGATGGAGCCAAATAAACTCCTCTATTTAACATTTCATGGAAATAGTTTTTAAAGAGTTCCAAATCACTTTTTTGGGCATCATCAAAATCAACAACTTCCTGATTAGTAAAAAATATGGAGATCATTGATCCTATTTGATTGAGGGTATAATTAAGACCAAGCTTTTCAAGGTTTGACTCAAACCCTTTTTTTACAGTTAAAGTTTTTGTTTCCAGTTCCTGATAAACTTCCGGATGATCATTTAGATAAGAAAGCATAGTAAAACCTGCAGCCATAGCCACTGGATTACCAGATAAAGTACCTGCCTGATAAACAGGCCCTGAAGGAGAAACAAAATCCATTATTTCCTTTTTTCCGCCATAAGCACCAACAGGCATTCCTCCACCAATAATTTTACCCAAACAAGTTAAATCTGGCTGGACACCAAATACTTCCTGAGCTCCACCTTTCGCTAGTCTGAAACCGGTCATTACTTCATCAAAAATTAATATTATTCCATTTTGATCACATATTTTCCTCAGACCTTCCAAAAACCCTTTTGTGGGTAAAACACAACCCATATTGCCTGCAACCGGCTCCAAAATAATAGCGGCAATATCTTCTTTATTTGCATTTACTAATTCTTCTACTACCTCAAGATTATTAAAAGGTGCAGTTAAAGTATCTTTAGCAGTTCCTTTGGTTACTCCAGGGCTATTAGGTTGACCCATGGTAATGGCTCCACTTCCGGCAGCAATTAAAAATGAATCGCCATGTCCATGGTAGCAGCCTTCAAACTTAATAACCTTATCTCTTTTTGTAAATCCCCTTGCCAACCTAATGGCAGACATGGTAGCTTCAGTTCCCGAATTTACCATTCTCACTTTATCGAAAGAAGGAATCATAGATACGATTAATTCGGCAATTTCTACTTCTCTTGCGGTTGGTGCTCCAAAGGATAATGAACTTTCAATAGCCTTAGAAACGGCTTCTGTAATTAAAGGATGAGCGTGTCCTAGAATCATTGGTCCCCAGGAATTAATCAACTCAATATATTTATTGTCATTCTCATCAAACAAATAAGGTCCTTTGGCTGATTTAATGAAAATTGGAGTACCTCCTACTGCTTTAAATGCTCGAACTGGTGAATTTACACCACCTGGTATTACATGACCAGCTTTCTCAAATAGAGACGCACTTGTGGATATATCTAACATTTGGAATGTATGTTTTTTTAGTTATTCAGAAAAAACAAAGAAATTTATGTCTTTAAAATTGAATACTAAATAACAACAGGATGGTGAAAATTCCAGACTTAATTTAAAAATATTTTATTTAGGGAACTATAAATAGTTAATTGCGTAAGTTTTACTGGTAAATTGAAGAGAAAAAGGACTTGAGGTGGGGAGAAAAAAAAAGAAACCCACGAAAATCGAAGGTTCCTTTCCACTTTAATAAACTAAACTAACAAACAAACTTCATGTAACTATAACAGTTTTAATTGAAAATTGTTACACGATTATGGAAAAATTTATAAAAAAAATTAAAAAAAATTACTTGAGCTATATTTCATTGCATAAGAAACGACCAAAATCGGTCTTATTGTTCGCTGAAAGCATAAATATGGAACAAAAAGAATTTTATCAGTATTTCAAAAATTTTGAAACAATTGATAAAAACATTTGGTTAGATATCATAAAAATTACAATTGAAAAGGTAAAGGCCGAAAGTGTGTATCCGGAATATGCTGTGAGAGAAAAAATTCTTTCATTTTATTTCACCCTAATTGAAGAATTAAAAACTCACAGAGCATTTGCTTTGCTTAGTTTTAGTGATAATTTTCTGGGTATTAATTTATCTTTCCAATTTTTGGATGATTTCAAAAGAGAATTTAATGATTATGCGAAAGAATTAATTGAAGAAGGCCAGGCTACCGAAGAAATTATTGATAGACCAATTGTTAGTAAGGTCTATAAAGATGCGTTATGGGGGCAAACGTTTTTCATTTTAAGATTTTGGATAAATGATTTTTCCAAAGAGTTTGAAAAAACTGATGCAGCAATAGAAAAGGTTACTAATTTATCGTTCGATCTCCTAGGTCATAATCCAATAGATGGAGCTTTTGATTTTGGTAAATTCCTTTTGCAAAATATTAAATTTCCTTTCTTAAGTGATTTTGATTTTAGCATGAAAAACAAAAAAGAAAAGGGAGGAGAAAAATCAACTTCTTAGTAGCATAAATAGTGAACCAACCAACTATAATGGCAAAAAAAATAAATTCTCAATCCAGCATTCCCGCCAGCAAAGTACAAAGAGCTGCAAAATTTGTAAAAACCGGAGTGAAAGTAGGTAAAAACTATGTAAAGCATTATGCTAAAAAGGTGGTGGATCCATCTATAAGCAAAGAAAATTTACATGCCGAAAATGCTGAAGACATCTATGATTCTTTAAGTGAACTAAAAGGAAGTGCACTAAAGGTAGCTCAAATGATGAGTATGGATAAAAATGTGCTACCACAGGCTTATTCTGATAAATTTCAGATGGCACAGTATTCTGCACCTCCTCTCTCCTATCCACTTGTAGTGAAAACTTTTAGAAAAGCTTTTGGAAAAACTCCAACTGATATTTTCGAAACCTTTTCAAAGGATGCAGTTAATGCAGCCTCTATAGGGCAGGTACATAAAGCTGAAAAAGGAGGCAAAACATTTGCGGTAAAAGTCCAATATCCGGGTGTAGCAGAAAGTGTAAAATCTGATTTGAAAATGGTAAAACCATTTGCAGTTAGGATTGCAGGGCTAAATGAAAAGGATGTGGATTTGTATATGGAAGAAGTACAGAACATGTTGCTTTCAGAAACGGATTACAAGCTGGAGTTAAACCGTTCCATGGATTTATCTGAAAAGGTCCTTAAAGAAGTAAAGAATGTAAAATTTCCAAATTATTACCCAAAGTATTCTAGTGATAGGGTTTTAACTATGGATTGGATGAATGGCAGTCATTTAGGCGAATTTCTTAATTCAAATCCTTCTCAGGAAATCCGAAATCAGTTAGGACAGGCGCTTTGGGATTTTTATGATTATCAAATACATGTACTCCATGAAGTTCATGCCGATCCACATCCGGGAAATTTTTTTATGGAAAATGATGGAATCCTTGGCATCATTGACTTTGGCTGTGTAAAAGTAATTCCCAAGGTGTTTTATGATAATTACTTTGTTTTAATTGATGGCTCATTGCTTGAAGAAAAGGAGAAGTTGAGAAAAGCGCTATTCAAATTAAATTTCCTTCACGTTGATGATTCTGAAAGTGAAATGGATGAATTACAGGGTGTATTGTTAAAAATGCTCGAATTGCTGGGCAGACCTTTTAGAGAAGATGAGTTTGATTTTGGTAATGATGACTATTTCCAGGAAATCTACGATTTAGGGGAGGAATCATCCAAAGTAAAAGCCTTACGTCATTCAAAAAAACCGAGAGGTGCAAAAGATGGACTCTATCTTAACAGGACTTATTTTGGCCTTTATAATATTTTGAATCAACTAAAGGCAAATATAAAAACCACTAGTCCTTTGAAAGAAAGACAGGTTTTAGCTTAAAATAAAGTATGAAATCCAGCAATTCATTAAGATGAATTGCTGGATTTTTGCTTATCCACACCAGATCATTTCCCCTCTCTATTCAGGATTTTATTCACATCTTCTTCAGTTTTATGCAACAGATCCTGGCAGTATTCTAATAAAAAATTGGCTCGTTTTACCTTTTCAGAAAGTTCATCCACTGGAACTTCATTCTGCTCTAATGCTAATTGAATTTCCTCTAATTCCTTTAAGGCACTTTCATAACTAATTTTCTCCTTTTGCTTCCCCATAAATTCTTTTATTTTTTTTGATTCACCACTTTCACAATACTTTCAATTTCTTTTGAGGCTGTGATTGTTGTAATGGGATCTCCCGCAATTATTTCGTCCTCAAGATTAATTATTTTACCATCCTTTAAAGTCAGGGAATACCCCCTTTTTAAAACTTTATGAGGATCTAAATTTTCTATTTGTTTACTAATCTGGTTAACCTTTGATTTGTTTCGCTCAAAAATAAATTGAAGGTTTTTAGTCATTAATAATTTTTCATTAGAAATTGTAAGTTTCTCCTGATGGATTTTATTCATTGCATTTCTGGAAATTCCCCCTTTAAATTCCTGTAAAACTATTTTTTGATTTTGAATAATTGCATTGGCATGACCCAGAATATTTTCAAATACAGAAGAAATTCGTGTTTCAAATATTAATGACCTTTGGATAATAAACTCCGCTGCTGCAGTAGGTGTTTTCATGGCTGTGTGAGCCACCAAATCACAAACAGTTTCATCTCTTTGATGCCCAATTCCAGTAATTACAGGAATATCCATATTGGCAATAAACTCGGAGATGGCGTAACTATTAAAAACCTCCAAATCGAGCTTTGATCCACCACCTCTAATCAGAATAACCACATCGAAATCATCAGAATTAATTTTCCCCAACTGTATCAAAATCTCCTTTTCGACTTTTTCCCCCTGAACTGCAGTTTGAAATAGGGTACAGGAAAACATGTACCCAAAATCATTTAAGGTCAACTGATTCATAAAATCAGTAAAACCCGCTGCATCCTGAGAAGAAACTACTGCAATTTTTTGAATTACAACCGGAATCTCAAGGGACTTTTGCAGGTCAATCAATCCCAAATCCTCTAATTGTTTGATGGTTTCCAAACGCTTGAGCTCTAACTCTCCAATTGTATAAGATGGGTCAATATCAGAAACTACCATAGACATTCCATGGATTTCATGAAAAGTAACCCGCACCTGAAGTAATAATTTGGTTCCGTTTTTTAATAAGTCACTAAGATTGTCACCTAATTTCACTCCGATAACAGCCAACTGAGAAGCCCAAATCATTGCACGGGATTTAGCAACAATTCTTTCCCCTTCCTTCTGCACAAGTTCCATATAGCAATGAGCATTCAACTGAACATTTGAAACTTCTGCTGTTATCCAAAAATCCTTATTAATGCCATGAACCAGCTTTTGAACACTTTTATTCAGCTGAAGCAGGGTAAAATATTTCAAATCAAATTCTTTTAATTTTCACTCAAAATCCTGATAAAGCAGATATTTTTCCCGCATTTTTTTATACTTTCCTAATCCTTTCTGCCAGGTCGCTTTAATCTGTTCTTCAGAAAGCCCATCCTTTATTTGCTGTTGTAAAGCATCATTTCCAGCTAAAAGATTAAAATAATCACTCCTATTTATAAAATCCTTCCC
>JAHQVQ010000336.1 GCA_019634305.1 Flammeovirgaceae bacterium
AGACCATTGCCACGTGGTTAAGGCTGATATTAATTGAAATAAAAAGAATAAAAGTTCGAATTGGTCAGGAAAATATCCCTATTGATAGCCAACAAAACAGAATAGTTAGTGAATTTAAACAATTAGTAGAAAGGCATTACAAACAAAAACATAAAGTAAATGAATTTGCAGAATTGCTCAACATTACGGCTAACTATTTGAATGAGGTTATCAAAGCTTCTACTGGTTATTCGGCAAAGGAAATTATTCAAAACCGAATAATTCTAGAAGCAAAAAGGTTTGCTATCAATTCAGATAAGACTATGAAAGAGGTTGCTTATCAACTTGGATTTGAAGAGATTCCACACTTCAGCAAATTTTTCAAAAACTGCACAAGTAAAACATATTCTGCATTTAGTGAGGAAATCCGTAAAAAGTATAACACAAGCGATCATTTTGACATTTCCCCCAGGTAATTTCCCTAATAGATTTGTAATATAAATTTATTTCAAAATCAAATAGGAGATTATAATGAAAACAATAATTCATAAAGCGGCAACAAGAGGACATGCCAACCATGGCTGGTTAGATTCCCACCATACATTTAGTTTTGCTAATTATTATGACCCAGAGCGAGTTCATTTTGGAGCTTTAAGGGTTTTAAATGATGATATAGTTGATGGAGGAATGGGGTTTGGAAAACATCCACATGACAATATGGAAATCATTTCCATTCCTTTATCAGGAGATTTGGAACATAAGGATAGTATGGGAAATACAACTGTGATCAAGGAAAATGATGTACAGGTGATGTCCGCAGGGACAGGTTTATTCCATTCAGAATATAATAGGAACAAGGAGTCGAAAGTCAATTTTTTGCAGATTTGGGTATTCCCAAAAGAAAGAAATATTAAACCCAAATATGACCAGAAAACTTATGACCCAAATGATAGAATTAACAAGTTCCAGAAAGTGGTTTCCCCAAATGATCCAAATGCTGTTTGGATAAATCAGGACGCTCATTTTTCACTTGGCAATTTTGAAGCTGGTCAAAAGGCTGATTATAAAATCTCCAACCCAGAGAATGGAGTTTATTTATTCCTACTTAATGGAAAAATAAAAATTAATGGAGAAAATCTGGACATAAGAGATGGAATGGGAATTTGGGAGACAGCCCAAATAGAGATAGAGATATTAGAACAATCAGAAATATTGCTAATGGATATTCCTATGGAGAACTAATAAGTGGCTGCCTTAATATTTTTAGTATAGAGAGCATATCTTTAAATACAATTAGATATGCTCTTTTTTAAAATTACATCTTTTTTTAATACTTATCAGTTTCAGAATACTAATTTTGATATCTCAAACTACTGAATTTAAATAACTATTATTTATGAAATCAAATACAAAAGCTAAAATTTACAAAATGGAAGATTTGCTCAAGGTAAGAGCATGTTGGAAAAATGCTAATGAAAAGGTTGTTTTTAGTAATGGATGTTTTGATATTCTACATTTAGGTCATGTGGACTATTTGGAAAAGGCCGCCAACCTGGGAGAAAGAATGATAATTGGTTTAAATACTGATGCTTCTGTAAGTAAACTTAAAGGTCCAGGCCGTCCTATAAATACTGAATATGCCAGAGCAAGATTATTGGCCTCACTTGAGTTTGTAGATGCAATAATTTTATTTGGTGAGGAAACTCCATTGGAATTAATAACAGAAATCCTTCCTGATATTCTGGTGAAAGGAAATGATTATGCTATTGAAAATATTGTTGGAGCAAAAGAGGTAATAGCCAATGGAGGTGAAGTAAAAACTATTTCACTTGTTGAAGGATTTTCTACAACCAATATCATTACAAAAATTCAAAAAAGTGAATAAGAGGATTTTCTAAACCCTGTCCTTAACAGGGATAACCAGTTTTAAACCAGACCATATTTTACTCACAGCACAAACCTTTATATCTACAAGCCCAATTTTCAAAGCATAATCCCTAATAATATCTTCAGTAACATTAGTTGAAACTTTCGATGCCTTTTTTGGCCAAGAAACCCAAATCATACCATTTTGCCTTATTTCATTCTTTAGTTCCAGAAGCATCTTCCTCATTTCGCCCTCATCTTTTGTGAAAAATTGAATAATGTCTTTTAATATTTCAGGACTTGACTCAAAAGTAATATTCTCAGGAAATTCATCAAAAAAGTCAAAGTATTCTTCAGGTTGATTAATAATTTTCAAAATAAACCCAGGTTTGATTCCTAGCTTCTTTTCCAATGAGGTACCTGAATATCCAGCCATAATTAAACACTAATTATTTTTAGGTTTTCACTTTCAAATTTAGCCAAAAGTGTGAAAAGTTTATTTGAAAGTGAAATAAATAAACTTCACCGAAAATTATATACAGTTTGATAGGAAAACATTTGTTTTGCAATGAAATATTAAGATTTTTAAATTAATTAACCACTTAGAGGTTAAATCAACGAATCTAAAACCATTTTTTTAACTCAAACTATTTTATGGAAAATCTTGACATAGATACTTCAGGCCTTGTAAAAATGGCAATTGAGTATGCTCCAAACCTAGCACTAGCAATTCTAACACTTCTCATTGGTTTCGCAATAATTAATTCAATTATTGGAATGATCACAAAAATTTTAAAAAAGCGAAATGTAGATGAATCTCTGATACCTTTCTTAAGAAGCATTTTTGGAGTGCTTTTTAAGGCAATGCTTCTTATAAGTGTAGCCTCCATGGTTGGTATAGAAACCACTTCATTTGTAGCTGTAATTGGTGCGGCAGGTTTGGCAATTGGTCTTGCACTGCAAGGAAGTTTATCAAATTTTGCTGGAGGAGTGCTTATCTTATTATTTAAGCCATATAAAATAGGTGATGTAATTGAGGCACAAGGCTTTATAGGAAAAGTTCATGAAATACAAGTATTCAATACCATTATGAAGACTCCTGATAATAAGACAATTATTATCCCTAATGGACCCTTGGCTGGGGGAAGTATTACCAACTTTTCAACAGAAGCAACAAGAAGAGTAGACTTTACCTTTGGAATAGGTTACAGCGATGATATTGCAAAAGCAAAACAAGTATTAAAAGATATAATTGCAGAGGATGGGAGAATTATGAAAGATCCAGAACCATTTGTGGCTGTATCTGAATTAGCAGATAGTTCGGTGAATTTCGTAGTGAGAGTTTGGTGTAATGCAGCGGAATATTGGAATATTTATTTCGATATGCAAGAAAAAGTGAAAGTAACTTTTGATAAGGAAGGTATTAATATTCCTTTCCCTCAAATGGATGCCCATGTTTACAATCACACTACATAACAAGGCCTAAGACCAGCTATATATACAATTTTCATTTTCATATTTAATCTAGCACCAGGGTAATTAAAGAAATAAAATTACCCTGGGTTGGATAGCTACAATCATTTTGAAAGAAAGAAAACCAAATTAGGCAATAAAAATATTTTTTGAAGCAGGAAAAAACCAACTGTTTCAATTCAAAACTTTACAGTCGACAATTTCATTTTAAACCTGATCTGATTTTCAGTTCAGGTTTTTTTTCGTTCAAATATTTATTCTTTTATCTTACCTCCTATTTCCTGAAGCAAATCACCCAGTAAATTTCTATCCAGTTTTTTATGGTCTAGATTTTTAACTTCATTAAGCATCTGCCCTCTTAAATCTTCAATCTTTTTATCATGATTTTCCCTTAGAGATTCAATCATGTTTTTTAATTCCTTCGAAGTTTGCTCTAATTTGTTTTCTAATTCAGATTTAGCATCATTTATATATTTCCTTATCTGCTTAAATTCTTCATCATATTCCTGAATGTTTTCACCAAAAATTAATTGCTTAATGGCATCAATTTTTTGGTCAGTTGCGCCTTTCATTTTTGGCATTTCAATATTTTCTTTTTCTGCCATATTGCTATTATTTAGTCAATTAATATATCTAGTACATCTTTCTCAGCAATTCCACTGGGAAATAAATTATTTTTTACCTGAAAATCCCTGATGGCACTATCAGTTCTGATATTAAATATTCCATCGGTAGGTATTTGATAACCTTTTTCATTGAGAAGCTTCTGAACCTCCCATACCCCGGAATGAACATCACCCTTTTTCGATCCAATCATTTTTTCAAGATAATATTTCTGGTATTTAAATTTTTTAGGATTTATTCCTTCCCTCTCAATTATTTTGATTTCGGTATTACTATATCCCAAGTCCTTTAAATTTTTGGAGTAGATTAGAATCTTTTCGATATATTTTGCTGAAGCTATAATCTGATTATACAATTCAGCCTTTGTCCTGGCTTTCTTATTTTCAAGATCAGGAAACCGAACATCAATATTTTCATTAAACCAAGATTCTCTCGCCAAAGCTTCTACTTTGTATGCCTGTTCAAAATACTGGCTTACAAGCAATTGATTATGGTAATGATAATCAATACTATCATTTATAGAATAGGTATAATTCACTGGAGGATGAAACCTCTCATATTGTTTGTACTGAAAAAAAATGATTATAGGAAGTGTTATAATCAGTATTATTATTGCTAGTTTTTTCATAAAAAAAGCGCTTATCTTTTTTTTGACTGGTGCATTGTACCATATTAGTAGTTAATTGAGGTAAAAAAATTTCTGCCTGAAAAATCAGACAAGCACCTTAAAAAAAAATTAACTAGAACTAATCTTAGAGATTAATGCTTTACAGAAGTTTGGAAATTTTATTATAAAAGGGTCTATACTTTTCTTGAAGTTTCATTCTTATTGGTTTATATTATTACTCTAAGATAATTATTTTATCAATTCCTTACTACCTCAAAGATTATTTTTCCTCTAATAGTTGGAAAATGCTATCACATGAAAAAGCCATAGGCTTATCACATTAAAAAGAATTTTTGTTTTTGCCCAAGTAGTGCGAAATAAAGCAGAAGTACGGTATCGCTCCAGTGCTGCTTCATTATCCCATTTGCTAAGAGTAAAAAAAATATTGCCATGGGTTTTATTTTGAAGTAATTCCAATGAATGACATCCATCAAACCCTCTTATCTTTTCTTTAGAAGCATTAAAAACCTCAAGAAAAGCCTCTATTTTATCTGGATGAAAAGACATTTTCACAATTCTGGTAATAAGGAAAAATTCACTCATAAATCCTATATCAAATTAGTTTGAGTATAAAAAAGCAATTAAGTAGTTTTGCACCTTAAATAAAAAAAATCAGATGAAATCTTCAGAAATAAGGTTTAAGATAGAATTGGATGATGAAAATGTTCCTGAAAAAATCTTTTGGCAGGCAACAGACAATGCAAGTAAAGGGCTTGAAGAAACCAAAGCAATAAATATTTCCATTTGGGATCAGAAGTTTAGAGAAACTTTAAGAATCGATCTTTGGTCTAAAGAAATGCCTGTAGATGAAATGAAAAAGTTTTATGTGGATACTATTGGGGGAATGGCCAATAGCCTTAGAACTTCTACAGATGATAATTTTATGGCTGATGAAATGGAAAAACTTTGTAATACACTGGTAGCACACCTAAAATCAGAAGAGAAAAAATAATATAAATATCACCCGGAAAAGTGTTGTAAGCTTATTCCGGGGATCATCATTTTAAATATTTTTTAGCCTCTTCCTTATCTTTATCTAATTGGATTTTTAAAGCATCAATCCCCGAAAATTTAATTTCAGATCGCAAATATTTTACAAAGGATATTGTAATTTTTTCACTATAAATATCCTGATCAAAATCAAAAATATTTACTTCAATTCTTCTGGCAAGATTACCAGCAATTGTAGGTCTATTGCCAATATTAAGCATCCCACTGTATTCCGCACCTTTTACCTTCACAATCACCGCAAATATTCCATCGGCTGGGATTAGCTTATAATCCTCTTCAATATTAATATTTGCTGTAGGAAAACCAATGGTTCGCCCAATCTGATCACCTTTCACCACCAACCCTGTTAATTCATATTTCTTTCCTAAAAATTTAGTGGCAATCTCAACTTTCCCACTTTCCAATGCAACTCTGATTTTCGTGGAACTTACTGCGATTTCCTCAATTTCCTGCTTTGGAATTTCCTCAACATCAAAACCAAGCTGAGCCGAATTAGCTTTCAAAAATTCAAAACTACCTTCTCTGTTTTTACCAAACCTGTGGTCATAGCCAATAATCAGCTTTTTTGTATTTACTTTTTCAATAATTATTTGCTGGATAAACTCTTGAGAAGTAAGCTGAGAGAATTTTTTATCAAAAGGGATGATCAATAAATGATCAATTCCAATCGCCTCGAGATAGGAAACTTTTTCCTCTAAAGTGGAAATCAGTTTTAATTTATGTCCATTTGAATTTAAAACAAACCTTGGATGAGGCCAAAAGGTTATCACAACACTATCCTTTTTTTCTTTTCCGGCAATCTGTTTAAGTCGTTCAAGAATTTTTTGATGACCAATATGAACCCCATCAAAAGTACCACTGGTTACTACTGAAGGGGGCAATTTAACAAAATCATCCAAGCCTTGGTAAACCTTCATTATTCTGGTTTTAATGCATTTATTTGTTCAATGAGGTCGGTTAATTGGTAGGCATTATCTACATTAAAATCGCCTATTTTAGTCCTTCTCAATTGA
>JAHQVQ010000337.1 GCA_019634305.1 Flammeovirgaceae bacterium
CATGCTCTTAACCAGGTATGGTTTTTTTGTTTTGTAAAAAATATATTTTTATTACTTTTACAATTCCATCTCTTAGTAAAGCTCCATAATTGACAAATCATCCCAAAAATTTAATTATGGCCAAAAAAGAATCTTCCTCCTTACAAGTACTCGAAATGCTCTGGAACCGTGAGCACAAACTTATTATTTATAAATACCTCCGGAATGAAATTTCCCACAAACAATTCATAGAGGAAAGTTTCAAAACCAACCAGCATTATAAAGCGAAGATAGATAAGATACTGCCTCATAAATTCAGCGAGAAGTCAAAATAAATTTGCATTTAATGCATTTTGGTTATTATCTTAGTGTATAATTTACATTAAATAAATTAATAATGAGTAAGGTAGCTACAAATAATGCACAAGAAGAGTTAGAATCTGCCACAAATAAATTAAGTCCTAAAGCGCTGAGATTTGTGAGAGCTATGGATTCGCTTGACAAGAAGATTAAAATTTTTGCTGAAGAAATTGGTATGGACTATCAAAAAGTGATCAATCTCAGAAATGGAAGGTCTGATGATATTCCAATGGAATCTTATTTGAAGATGGAAGAGCTTTATGGATTTAACCGTGATTGGTTAGCGTTTGGGTTTGAGCCAAAATATAGGAAGGATATGAAGCTGCCTAATAAATATGAAAAGCTTGAAAAAGAGATGAACATCACCGTTCCAGAAATTATTCAGGATAACCAAAATTTAGCGAAGGAAAAAGACATTTTAAATGAAAAAGTAAAATTATTGGATAAAATGATTGTGTTATTAGAGCAGCGTGTAAAAGACTTAGAAAGCCAATTAGGAATGGTAAAGTAACACCAAATGTAGCACTAAAACAAATGACATATTTCATAACAGACTGATTAATAGAAGGTTTTGTGTAATTATTATATATGGGTTATTTGTTTTTAGATTTCTCACATTTTATATATTATTTTTTCAGTGATCATCTTAATAAAACTGAATAACCTTCCCAAATTCCTAAATTCTCCGTTCTAAAAAAGATTTAATAAAGTGGTTTAGAGCAACTAAAATAAAATGATGATAAAGCCATTTTAAAAGAGATTAAGTTTTAACCTAAATATTTTTACCATGGGTTTAAGAGAATTCAATTTTCTTTCAGTAGAGGAGAAATTAAAAGTTATTTCAGAAAAAGGAATGTTTATGGGTGCAATTTCCTACCATAGATTTAGGCTGCAATTATTTAAGGTAGAGAATGAATTTTACGAAATTTGGTATAATCCTCGTGATAAGAAAACTGAAGATGTTAAACCTGCCCCAATAAAAAGATTTTATTTGTACCATCAAGTTGAAGTTTGAAAAATTAATGCAAAACATTAAAAAAAAGAAGAGGTTGCAAAGTTGTTTTTTGCAAGCTCTTCTTTTTTTTTAATTATTTTCTATTCATCTTCAATGCCTTAAACCCTTTTTCGTTAAGCCTTTAAATAATAAACATTAATTAAGGCTTTAACATGCGAATCATTCTTTCAATATTCCTTATTTCAAACTTTTTTTATTTTAATGCTCAGGCACAAACCCCAATTCTAACTGCTCAAATTGGACATGAAGGAAGAGCTTCTTTTGTTTGTTTTAGCCCTGATAATGAATTAGTAGCTACAACTGGGACTGATCAGTCTATAAAGATCTGGAAAATAAAAGGAGGTAAACTTCTTAAGACTTTAGATGGCCATAATTCAAAGGTAAGTTCTATTTCATTTAGCAATGATGGGAATTTGCTAGTGAGTGGAAGCTATGATAAAACAATAAAAGTGTGGGAGGTGCATACAGGTTTGGTAATTCAAACTTTAATAGGTCATGAAAGTCCTGTAAATACAGTGGCATTTAGCGAGGATGGTTTGATGGTGGCCAGTGGTAGTGGTGATTTTGATGATGAAAATTCTGATAATTCAGTAAGACTGTGGGAAGTGCTTTCTGGGAAAATGGTTTTGAAACTGGATGGCCATGAAAAAAGTACCAATACAGTGAGTTTCAATTCTAATGGGAAATACTTAGTAAGTGGGGGTTGGGATAACCAGGTAAAACTATGGTCTGTAGCTCGAAAGAAGTTATTGAGAAGTTATTCTGGTCATTCAGATAGAATAAATACTATAAAATTTTGCCAGGATGGGATGTCATTTGCCAGTTGTAGTAATGACAAAACTATCAAAACATGGGATATTATAAGTGGAGATTTGATCCATGATTTAAAAAATAATCTGGGAAATATTAATTCTTTCAGTTATAGTAGTGATGGTAAATTTATTGTTAGTGGGGGGGTTGGGAAAAAAGTGAATCTTTGGAGAGCTGAAACAGGGAAACTAGAGAAAACATATAATTGCAATTTGGGCTGGGTAACCTCTGTAGCTTATAATTCAGAAGGTGAAATTATTGCTTCCGGTTCCTCTTTGGATCATACTATTATTTTAGATGTTGAAAGAGACATAGAAGTTTCCAAATTAGAGGGATTTAGTAAAAAAATAACTGCACTTGAGTTTAGCTCAGATGGAGGAAAAATTGCGTTTGTAAATAATGGGAATAATATTTTTCTAATAGATGTGGCTACTGGGAGAGTTTCCTCAAAACTTACCGGGCATAAAGGATATGTAAGAGATTTAAAGTTTTCGGCAGATGGAAAAAATTTAATTAGTGGTGGAGCTGATAAAAGTGTTAAGATTTGGAACCTAGGGAAGGATGGCAATCCGATTTCATTAAATTCCCATAGAAAAGGAGTGTTTTCTATAGCTTATAACAAGCAAAGAAATTTAATTGCTTCTGGGAGTGGAGATGGCACTGTAATGCTATGGAATTCAGAAACTGGTCGTTCGCTTGATACTTTAATCGGAAATACAAAATCTTATTTTGAACCAGCATGGGGGTTGGATTTTAGTTTAGATGGGAAATATTTAGTGAGTGGTGGGCATAATAATGCACTAAAAGTGTGGCAGGTTGAAAATGGATCTTGTAGGCCACTAAACATGGTAAAAGTTGATGCTGGTGCAGTTAGGGCCGTGAAAATCAGTCCAAATGGGCAGTATATTGCCACTGCTGGAGGGGATCATACTATTAAAGTTTGGAGTGGAGGTGGTAGGAACTTAAATTTTGAATTAAAAGGCCACCAAAATGAAGTGATGTGCCTAAGCTACAGTCCGGATGGTAGATATTTGGTTTCGGGCAGTCGGGATAAAACTATTAAAATTTGGGACTCCAAATCAGGCAAATTAGTAAAAACCCTTAAGGGGCATACTGGAGATATAAATGCATTAAGCTTTAGTGGGAATGGGAAATTTCTAGTGAGTGGGGGAGATGATTCCCAATTGAAGCTGTGGGATTTTAACAAACAGCGGGAATTGGCAACTTTTATTATCTCAGAGAATGAACAGGATTATGTTGTAATCACGAAAAGAGGATATTTTGAAGGGAGTATGGAGGGTATTAGAAAAGCCTTACATTATGTGAGAGGGAATGAAGTTATTCCCTTAGAATCTTATTTTGAGAAATTTTATACTCCTGAATTATGGTCGAGAATTATGCAAGGGGAAGATCCAAATGATATGGATTTTGATATAGCCCAGTTTATAAATATTCCCGCTGATATTGCATTTTTAAAGCCTGATAAAGTCGATAAGAAAATCAGATTTGATACTAAAAAACGACATTATCTGGCTACTGAAGAAAAAATTAAAATTAGTGCAGATGTACTTGATAATGGTGGAGGGATAGATGAAGTCAGGTTTTATCAAAATGGCAAGTTGGTTTATACAACTGGAACTGCCTTTAAAAATAAAATTCGAGATGGTGAAAAAAAAACAGTTTCATTTGAACCAACTTTAATTGATGGTTTAAATGAATTTACTACCATGGCATTTAACAATGAAAGAACTGAATCTTTACACGATTTAGTTAATATTTTTCATGATAATCCTTATAAACCACAGGCAGATTTATATATTGTTAGTATTGGAATTAATGAATATACTAATCCAGCGTATCGGTTAAGTGTAGCGAGAAAAGATGCTCAGGAATTTGTAAAGGGAATAAAAGAAGGTGGCAAATCCATTTTTAGAAATATTATACCAATTGAAATTTATGATAAAAAAGCAGATATTCCCCACATTTTTTCTGCTTTAGATTCTGTGGCAGAGAATGCTCGTCCAAATGATGTCTTTATTTTTTACTTTGCCGGCCATGGAGCAACTACGGAGGCAAGTCAATTAAAATCAAGTGATTATTATTTAATTCCTTACAATGTTACTCAGGTCTATGGTGGAGGATTTGAGATGGAAGAAAAAGCTTTATCCTCTAGTGAATTGTTAGAATTCTCAAAACAAATTAAAGCGCAAAAACAATTAATTGTTTTAGATGCTTGTCAGTCAGGAGGGGCGGTTAAATCTTTTGCAACTAGAGGGCCAAAGGAACAAAAAGCTATGATGCAATTGGCAAGAAGTGCAGGTGTTGTACTTTTAGCTGCAAGTGGCCAGGAAGAGTTTGCTTCAGAGTTTACAGAATTAGGTCAGGGAGTTTTTACCTATGCACTTTTGGAAGGAATGAAGGGTAAAGCTGATGGAGGATTTAAGGATAAAAAAATTACAGTAAATGAATTAAAAGGCTATCTGGAAGATAGGGTTCCAGAACTAACTGAAAAGTACAGAGGAAGACCTCAATACCCAACCGGATATAGTAGAGGACAGGATTTCCCAATTGTTATAATTGAATAATTTTTGGAAGATAAACAAAAGCAAAAAGAGGAAACCATTTGGCCTCCTCTTTTTGCTATAATATTTCAAAAGTCAGAAAGTGCTGATTTTCTTATTTTTTTAAGCTTTCGCTTGGGAACCTCTATAAATTCGAGCTAATTATTTTCCCCTCCAAATACAAAATTGGTACTTGTATATGTAGTACCATAATTATTAGCTAATGTTACTACTTGTTTCATAGCATCCTTTAATTGCTCCACAGAAAGTTCAGCCAATGGGTGAGTATAAACAGACCAAACATAATCATGGAATAAACTATATTTTGCATCTAGTGCACGGTCAAAATTGGCCTCTAGTAAGGTCCGCATTTCGTCCTTATCCATTTTTTTCTGTTCTACAATCGGAGTCATAATTCTAACTCTGTTTGCATCTTCATCAGTTATTACAAGTAACAATCTTTCCTTGTATTCAATTTGCCAATTCCCAAGCTGTCCTTCTACATTATAGGCTTCACGTAAAAGAATTTTATTCACCTTTGTATTGGTCATTTTATCAAAAGGTGATTGAGCCAATGTACTTTGAGTGGAAAAAAAGTTTATTAAAATGATTATTGAAAGAAAAAGAATTGAGTTCTTGACCAACGGTTTCATGTATATAAGGTTTCAGGGTATCTTTTACCAATTATTTTATTCTTAAGTATTAGTTTGTTGGACAGGAATCTTAATTCAAATAAATTGGGGAATTTTCATTTTTTGGTGTGTTAATGCCCAAAAATTAATACACCGATCTTAGTTTCTTAAGTAAAGCTTTAAATTTAGCAATAAAAATAGCTAATTAATTGAGAATTTGGAATTATTCAGAAAATTAGTAATTCAGCTATTCTTGCAAATAAGAACTTAAGTGTTGAAGTTCAGCCCATTAATAATGGAAATACTTATTTCAACTTTTGTGAAATTTATCCAATCATAAAGACACCAGATACGCTTGGAAGTATTACCAGAGTTTATGGGTTATCACTTGTTTATATTGTTTTTGCTCAATTATTGGAAAGTAAGAGAATACAAAATTTCCTTGGGTTCTTCCTTAAATTTATTGAAATCGGTAATATTATGCTTTAATTGAACTTAGAAAAATTGTATAATTTACTATCTCAATGCTAAAGAATATAAATAGCCTGATTTTTTTGTTTTTTTTGATGATGCCCCTAATGGTTTTTTCTCAAAAGAAGAATGATCCTTCCTATAAAAACCCAAGGCTAACAGTAGATGAAAGGGTAGGTAATTTACTTTCACAAATGACGATTGAGGAAAAAGTTGCTCAACTTTCTTGTATTTGGCAACAAAAAAAAGAAATGATATTGAATGATAAAGGTTTTTTTGATCCTATAAAAACTAGTAAATCTTTGCCATTTGGAATTGGACAGATTGCCAGACCTGGCGAGGGTCTCAATCCTACCAATTTGCAAAATAGGTCTCCCAGGCAAATGGCAGAATTTACAAATTCCATTCAAAAGCACTTCATTGAAAACACTCGTTTGGGAATACCTGTAATTTTCCATGCAGAATGTTTACACGGACATGCAGCAAAAAATGGAACCAGTTTTCCTCAACCTATTGGAATGGCAAGTTCATGGGATATTGATTTGATAGAGAAAGTTTTCAGTACTACAGCTGAGGAAGCCAGATCTAGAGGGATTCACCAGGCACTTGCACCTGTAGTGGATGTGGCTCGTGATCCAAGGTGGGGGAGGTTTGAAGAGACATTTGGAGAAGATCCTTATTTAGTGTCTAAAATGGGAGTTGCTGCCATTAAAGGTTTTCAGGGAGAAGGGGTAGAGCAAATTGATAAAAAACATATTATTTCTACTTTAAAACATTTTGTCGGACATGGACATCCTGAAGGTGGAAATAATACAGCTCCAGCACATATTTCTGAAAGAGAGTTGAGAGAAGTATTTTTGCCTCCATTTAAAGCAGGGGTAAAAGAGGCAGGAGCCATAAGTGTAATGGCATCTTATAATGAAATTGATGGAATTCCAACACATGTCAATTCATTTTTGTTGAAGGAGATTTTAAGGAACGAATGGAATTTTAAAGGTCTCGTTGTTTCTGATTATTCAGGAATCAGTGATTTACACAAACTGCATTTTGTGGTAAAAGATAGTGTGGAAGCTGCAAAAAGGTCAATTTATTCAGGAATAGATATTGAGTTGCCTGATCCGCAGAGTTTCCCCAGTCTTTTAAACATTTTTAGAAATGGGGAATTACCACTGGAAATTTTAGATTCAGCAGTTTACCATGTCCTGCGAAGTAAATTTGTTATGGGATTGTTTGATGATCCTTATGTGAATCCAGATTATACAGAAAGGGTCGTGGGAAGTGACAAAAATGGTAAACTTGCTTTAGAAGCCGCTCAAAAATCAATTGTTTTATTGAAAAACCAGAACAATATTCTTCCTATTAGTGCCACTGATTACAACACTATTTCTGTAATTGGTCCAAATGCAGATAAAGTATTATTGGGTGGTAATAGTGATGCTCCGCCATATTTTATAACTCTTAAACAAGGCATAGAAAACCGAATTGGTAATCTTGTACAAGTGGTTTATAGCGAAGGTTGTAGAATAACAAAGCCAGGTAATTGGTATCTTGATCCTGTGGAATTGCCTAAAAAGGAGGAGGACCAAAAGCTAATGGATCATGCCTTAATGATAGCTTCCAGAAGTGACCTGATCATAATGGCAATAGGAGGGAATGAACTGACATCAAGGGAAGCTTGGGCTGAGGATCATCTGGGTGATCGCACAAGTTTGGATTTAATAGGTAGGCAGGAAGAACTTTTTATGGAATTGGTTCAAATGGGTAAAAAGGTAATTGTTGTTTTAAATAATGGAAGACCCTTAAATATTAGGAAAATCAAGGACCATGCTCATGCTATTTTAGAATGTTGGTATTTGGGTCAGGAATCAGGAAATGCTATTGCTGATGTGATTTTTGGTAATGTGAACCCTAGTGGGAAACTGCCCTGTACTTTTCCTGTTTCCTCAGGAAGTTTGCCTGCTTTTTATAACCATAAACCATCTGCCCGAAGAGGATATTTGTTTGACGATACTACCCCGCTGTATCCATTCGGGTTCGGTCTTAGTTTTACTTCCTACCGGTATGGAGATCCAGTACTAAGTTCTAGCACTATAAGATTAGGTGAATCTGTTATCCTATCATTTGATTTAACTAATAATGGAGCCAAAAAAGGAGATGAAATTGTTCAGCTTTACATTAGAGATCAAATTAGTTTAGTCACACGGCCTGTTTTAGAGTTAAAAAGCTTTCAAATAATTCCTTTGAAACCTGGGCAACTACGAGAGGTAAGCTTTGAAATTACTCCGGAAATGTTAAGCTTTTACGATTTAGATATGAATTTTACTTTAGAGCCAGGGCAGTTCGATGTATTTGTAGGACCTTCTTCTGTAGAACTTAAAAAAGTCATACTTACAGTAGTTAACTGAAATGTGTAAAACTAAATTTCATGATATGGAATAATTATTTATTGATTATTTGGTATAATAGATGATTATACTGTTTTTATATTGATTGTAGTAGAAGAGTGATAAATAGAGTATCCGGACTTTTTTTTTATTATGTAAGGTTTTAGCTATTACTTAGCCAATTTGTTGAAAATATATTTTAATCCAGGTCGATTATCTTATTAGGTAAAATCTCCAATTCGCTTACCTTTCCTTAAAATAGCAGAATAAAGAAGTATAATACTTATAATAAAAGGGTGATTTGTTTCTTTTTATCATAAGTTCAGACTGAATAACTGAAATTGTAAGTATTGAAAATAATATCCTATGTCTTAAATCCATTAGGTGCTTTTTTTTTGTTGTTTTTTTTGTTATCACTGGATCCTGCCTTTTTTTTCTTCACTTCATACATCCCCTTGATATAAACATTAATGATTGTAAATATGAATTCCCACTTAAGGTAGTTTTCATGGGAATAAAACTAACTAAGAACTATATCAAAAAAATAATTACTAACTAAGAACTATATCAAAAAAATAATTTTTTTACTATGGCAATACATTTAAAATACTTTTATTTCTTTTTACCCTTTTTGCTATTTTTTTATATGGGAGATAAGGAAAATGGAAATGGAAATCGAAAATTCTCTACAAACACTTTACCAAAGAGCGATACCACGGAGGTTCACAGGCTTAATCAATTAGCAGAACAGGAAATTTCTGATACAAATGGATCTATTGAAACCTCTATTCAATATGCTGCAAAGGCGCTTGATCTCTCTGAAAAATTGAGATTTAACTATGGAATAGTAAAGTCAAACCTAAACCTTGGGAATGCCTATAAGCTTAAAAGGGATTTCCCAGTTGCTCTAGACCATTATATACAGGCTAGTCAAATTGCGGAAAAAATCAATAATCCCAATTTGCTTTTTACTGTCTATAAAGAATCAGCAAAGCTTTATTTGGATTGGAATATTCCCGATAAGGTTACTGAATATCTTTCTAAAGCTAAAAAAATTGCGGAATCTGAAAATGATATTTCTAAAGAAAATGAGATTTCTTATTTATTAGCTATTATTTATAGGAATAATGGAGATATAGATAAGGCAGAAAAGCAATTTATCGGTCTTGCAGAATATTATAGGAAAGTTGGAGACCAGGAGGCATTAATATCTACAAATGAACAACTTATTAATATTTACATTAATTCTAATCAAAGTGATAAAGCCCTTTCTAGTAGCTTTGAAATTTTAAATATTAAAAAAGAAGCCGGAGATAAAGCTGGAGAATTAAATTATTATAATAAAATTGGTATTATTTATAAGCAGATAGGAAGTTATTCTGCATCTTTAAAATCCTTTCAAGAATCACTTGACTTAAGTAGAGAATTGGGTAGGAGTGAGGATGAGTCTTCTTCTATCATGATCAGTATGGGAGTGGTATATCAAACCATGCAGGATTTCGAAAAAGCTTTGAATACCTACAATACTGTTTTAGAAATAAAAAGAAAAGGAGGAGATTCTAAAGAAATAAGTAGAGTGATAAATTATTTGGTGACTATTTACATGGGTACAGGAAATCACCAAATGGCAAAGGCTTATTGCCAGGAAGCAATAGATTTTGCTCTTGAAGACAATGATAAAGAAACTCTGGAGAAAAACTACAAAAGGCTTGCTGAAATTCTTGAATCTGCTGGACAAAGTAAAAAGGCTTTGGCTGTTTACAAGCAGTATTTAGAAATTAAAGAGGAATTTTATGCAGAGGAGAAAAGAAAGCAGGATGAATTAAATCAGAAACAAGTAAATGCAGAAAAGAAGGAAAAAGAATTAAGCATGTTACTGGCTGATAAGCAAATGCAGGGAATGGCCATGGAAAAGTTACAGGCTGAAACTGCTAAAAAGGAACAAGAGCTAAAAAACCTTAAGCAACAACAAGATCTTCAAGAAGCAAAAATTAAGGCTGAGCAATATGAGAAACAAAGAGTAGCTCAGGCTTTAAAATTGGCAGAACAGAAATTGAAAGCTCAAAAGAAACAAAAGGAGCTAAATACTCTTCAAAAGGAAAAAGAATTACAAGACCTGGAATTAAAGCAAAAGGTATTGGAGGAGCAGGAAAAAGCTCAAAAAATTGAATTGCTAGCCAAGAATAATAAATTATTAGAAACAGAAAGAAAGCTTCAGGAGCAACAACTTGCTGAAGAGGCTACAATGAGACAATATGGTTATGGCCTGATAGGTTTATTTGCTTTGGTTTTCGTAGTAATTATTTTCGCTTTTATAATGAAACAAAAAGCCAATAAAAAGCTTAAAGCTCAACAAAATGAGATAGCCCAAAAGAATGAGGAACTACAAGCAAGTGAGGAGGAGTTGAGGCAAAATATGGAAGAACTTGAGGCTACTCAGGAAGCTATGGCACAAAGGCAAATTGAATTGGAAGAATCCAATGGCAAGTTGAGAGATAGTGAAACCAAGATTAAAGAACAAAATCATAGCCTGGAATCTGCTTATACTGATTTAGAAGACAAGAACTTAAGACTTACCTATAGTATTAAGTATGCCGAGAGAATCCAAAATGCTATCCTTCCGGTAGAAGAAAATATAAATCAGGTTTTTGATAGCCATTTTGTAATGTTCCAGCCAAAAGATATGGTTTCAGGAGATTTCTACTGGTTCTGTCAAATTGATAATAAATCATTTATTGCCACAGTGGATTGTACTGGGCATGGTGTTCCAGGTGCATTTATGTCCATGATTGGAAATACATTATTGAATCAAATTGTAAAGGAAAAAGGAATTTATGCTCCTGAGAAAATTCTTGAAGCTATGCATTATAGCGTAAGAGATGCCTTAAAACAAAGGGATTCGAAAAATGTGGATGGAATGGATATTGGGTTGTGTTGTTTAGAAATGTGGGAAGATGGCCTATTAAGCCTTAGTTTTAGTGGAGCTAAGTGTCCAATGTTCCATTATTCAAAGGATGGTAATATGTCAAAAGTATCTCCAGATAGAAAATCAATTGGAGGATACCAAAAGGATGTAAATCATAGTTTTACTGCACATAAATTGAAAGTGGAAAAAGGAGATATGATTTATCTTACCACTGATGGAATTATTGATGCTGCTAACAGTAACAGGAGACGGTTAGGGACAAGTAAACTTAGCCAAATGATTGAAAAACATGCACATCGACCTGCATACGAACAAAAAATCCAGTTTGAAAGGGAACTTGAAGAGCACCAAATTGGTGCTGATCAAAGAGATGATATAACC
>JAHQVQ010000338.1 GCA_019634305.1 Flammeovirgaceae bacterium
ATAAGCCATCAGTTTTTGATTAATGCTGGCCATTTTTTGATCACTGTCTGTATTTAGGGCTAAGAAAAATTCTCTAGAGAGCTGTAAGCGGAAGTTGAAAACAAAATCATTTATTTTAAGGACACCTTCCCGCCAGGGTCCGGCATTATCGATGGCTTTTACCTTTCTGATCGTCTGGTTGGTAAACCCAAGGTAACTTTTCAAGTGCAGTGTAGTTTCCTCAGTAAACTGTTGTTCCAATAAAATGACGGTATCTGTATTTCCGGCAATTCTATTGGCCACACCTGTAGCATGAAGTTTATCAAATGTCTGGTCGGCAAAGCATATGCCTGCATGGTGTTTCCTGGCTGTTTGAAATAATCCGGCTGTGACTTCCACCATGAAATCTTTCAAAATGAAAGTCCCTTCATCTACTATAAAGTATTTGAGCACACCTTTCAGGTGATGAGATTTGAATTTTGCATTCACCAGTTTGGAAATACAAATGGCTACTATCCTGAATAAAAAAGGATCTTCCTGAATTTTATCCAATTCAAAAACTGTAAACCTTTCCCCGGAAATATCAAAATTGTCCTCTGCATTGAATAATCCTTCATAAATGCCTCCTTTGTAAAATTTCTTAAAAGCGATCATCACTTTTTCGAAAGGAAATTGCTTTTGTATGCCATCATAATTTTTATCTCCATTTTCATTGATGAATACCTTTTCCTGAAATTCCTGAAGAAATTCATAAAAGGAATTGAAATTGACCAGAAGGATTTTTTCTGTATTGATATGATGATAATATTCCTTCAGGATTTCATCTACAAGCACATCTTTGATGGTATTAATTTCTTCTTTTCCAAATCGGTCATAAATGGTAGAAATCAGAAGAGGAACAAGGAAGTCCAGTTCTTCCTTAGAATAGATAAATGCTCCCTTCTCGTTTTTGCTAAGTAAAAATGGGTTAAAAGCAAGTGGTGCCTCCGGGGAATAGATATATAATTTTCCTTTAAGGAATTTAACCAGTTTCCCAAAGCTATTACCCTTATCGAGCAAAACAATATGTCCTTTGGTATTCCAGACATAGCGAATGAAATAGCCCATGAAGTTAGATTTCCCAGAACCGGTTTTACCAAAAATCAGCATATTGAGATTGGTCTTTTTCACTTCTACTCCTCCAAATTCGGCTGATTTATTCAGTAAATCCATGTAGGTAGGTTTTCCGGTTTTGGTGGAAACCAGTAAGCCTTTAGGACTGAAAATACCATTGGTTTCAAATGGGAAAAGGCAGCAAACCTGACCAAGTTTTCCCAACAATTGCCTTGGTAATTCGTATCCATTTCCTGCCATGCTTCCGGTAAAGGTTTCCAGGTTATTAAAATTCTCAGCAATTACCGAAAAGTTCAAGCGGTCAAATCCTCTTATGGTTAAATCTTTATTTTTAACCAGTTCAGCTTCTGTGTTACCCATCACCATTACATTCAGGGCATAGGTGACATACCTTTCATTAGGATCATTTTCTACACTTTCCATAAAACCATTTAAGAACATGGCTTTTTCCCTATTGCGATCAAAATGTGCCCCAAGGCTATTCAGGCTATGGCTGTGTTTTTTGAGTTTCTTCCCGAAGGCTGCCTGGTCATGAACAATAAAGGAAAGATTGGTGACATGAAAGCAATTTAAACCAAGCGTAATTGGTGTTACAAAGGAAGCTGGCAAATCGAATTGTTTCCCTGAAGTTTGGGTAAAATCGGTAGTGTAATTTGGATAAGCAACTTCCTGTAAATCAACATCCGGATTTTGAAAAAGGGATAAAAATGAAAAGTGTTTTTGTCCAACCTTCAAACTTCCCCCGGTATCATGGATATTTCCCCATTTTGGTTTTCCAAAGAAATCTGTAGTAACATAAGCTCTGGTATAGTCCAGCCAATCATTTTCAGATAAAAACCTTGCTTTTACAGCGCTTCCTTCAGTTAATGATTTTCCAAATTGCTTTACCAGTTTCTGGTATTCTTCAATGTTTGGTAAAGTCGTTTTAGTATAATTCTTCCGGTGCTCTAATCGCCTGAATCCTTCGTCATGATAAAGCACAAAATCAGCAACAGAATAGCTTTGGGGAAAAGCAATGAAAAGGAAGCTACGGTGAGCTGTTTCCACATTTTGCTCATGCATTTTAATAGCCGATTTATCCAAATAGTCTTCTCCTTCAGCATTCAAAACAATTTTTTGAGGAACATAAATATTTTGGAATTGTATGCAGGTTCCAGGTGGCAAACCTTTAAAAAAGAACTTCATCGGATGGAGAATCTGAGAAAGGATTACCTCTTCTTCCAAATAAAAAATCCCCGGAAAAAGCAGTTCCAGACCTAAGGTAACGTAACCACTTTTCAGCATACAAAAGCCATCTCCTATGATGTCAATGGGTTGTACTTTTTCAAAATTGATACTTTTATTCTTCTTCCAGAAAATCATATTTTAATCGCTTTTGCTCAAAAAGTTGTGGAGTGATTTCGTAGTTACCGATATTCCCTTTTCCCTGAAAGATCTTCCTGTAAAAGGCTGCCAGTATTACCGGGTCTTGTTCATACGCTTTTACTGCTAGAAAAAAGAGCAGAAAGGGAATTCCGGTGAGGAAAAAAACATGTCCAATGATGGAAAAGAAATTTGTCCAGTCGGTGAGTAAAACTGTGATGATAATCAGAATTCCTGATGCATAAAAAAGTCCCCAGCATTTCCGAATTGGTACTCCATGAATAGTACCATGCAAGCTCAAATAGGAGGTTGATCGATAAACATTTATCATAATTATAAGTTAAATCATGCTTGCTACTATCACTTTTAATAAGGTATAGCCCAACAAAAGCTCAAAGACTGTTTTGATTAAACCAAAGGTATTTCCCCACCCCTTTGATCTTTGAATGTAAACCGCAACAGAAGCCACCATGATGATGAAAAGAATATCAATGTAATTGATGATCAGTTTGAAAAAGGCCTTGTATGGAGAATTGGAAATCGCCTTTTCTATTCCTTTTCCTATCGATGAAAAATATTGCTTTTTCTGTTTGGCTGTAAGCTGGGGTTGTGGAGAAAGAAAGCTTTTGGCTGGATTAGGATTAAAAGGGGGAAGACCCATATTTACCAATTCATAACGGAAAGCAAAGCCTTTTTTCAGTGAATTTATTTTCTCCTGCAAGGCCTGTAATTCCCTGATAGCCTCCTCCATTTTCTGATCGCTTTCCTGTAATTTTTCCAACCGCAAAAGCCTGCTGATTTCGTCTTCTGTATCTGTGGCAGCTCTAAAAATATCATTTGAAGCATCCGTTAATTTCCTCACTTTGCTTAAGGAATAATTAAGACTTTCCACAGTTTCTTTAGATAATTTCTCCTCCTGAAATAATTCATCCATAGCCGATTGTGTGCCTTCAAACAACTTTTTGGTGACCTTTAGTCTGTTTTCCCATTCATGGTAAACTTTGCTGGCCTTTACAATATCACCAAGTGTACTTCTCAGTTCCTTTGAATTTTTCAGAATTTCATTTTGAGTGTTAAGCGCTTCCAGACTGCCGGTAATGTCTCCGGACATGGCAGTAAGCACCACCTTAGTAGCCACTGAAGTTTGTTTTTCAATCGCCTGCATTTTTACAGACATGGTACTCAACTTGTTACCCACAACATCCACCACCGCCATTTGGGAAAATGATTTGGTAAAAAAGGACCACAAGAGCAATATTAAAATCAACTTTTTCATGAGGGAATAATTTCTAACTTACCAATTGTAAGGCCACAACCCGAATCAAAATGTAACCACCAATGGCACCAAGTTTTGTCATGGCAAAAGAGAGTAAATTGAAACTTTCTCCATCTTCAGAATCTGACCTTTTTGAAGCTCGCCAGGAGATTACAGCCCAGCCTCCTATGACCATGGCCAGGGCAATGTCCATATAGCCAAAGAAAATTTCCAGACCTTCTTTTGTGGTGGATTTCGCCTCCTTTTGGGATTGGGAAAGTTTGTCCAGAATATCCTGGGCTTGTATGGCATTTGAAATCAATATTGCCATCAGCAGAAAAAACAGTCGGGTGCAGTTTTCAGTAAATTTTTTCATGAATCAATCAGTTTATAGTAAATATTATCTTTCTATTTTTTTTCATGGCATAGTCTAGAACATGATATATCGCAACCCTAAACCCCAAAACCATCGGCCATATCCAAGGATGTATTTTTGTTCGAAACTGGTAAGTAAAAGCAATCGCTCTCCCATCATCAACTCACCTTCGACTCCCACAGTAGCCCCATAATTCAGTTTATTATTCAATTCTTCCAGACCGCGATAATTATCGTGAACCATGGAAAATCCTCCCATAAGATTGAGGAATAGCTTCTCCCGAAATTTCACCAGATTAAAGACAGGCTGAACTTGTAAATAATATCCTTCATAAGGGATGGAATATGGCGCACCATATTCGTATCCTACTCCCACTTTTAGTCCGATATTCTTTTTGAAAAAGTATTGGTAATTGGTGGTAAACATTTTTGTTTCTTCCCCAATCAGGAAATTTACATCAAACCCTTTTGTGCCTGTAGAATGTGCCAAATCAAGATTAAATCCTGATTGGTGATCATATGATTTAACCCTTTTCTTAATTTTATTTTCCTTAAACCTCACCACCTTTCTTTTGGGTGGCTTGTATCCCTGAGCATAGCTCAAGCTATAACTTAGGATCATTAAAGCGATTAATAAAAAGTAGATTTGTCTCATAATTTTAGCTTTTTGATCAAAATTCAATTGTCACTACCTCTTTAATCTCCTCACCCCATTCCCCGTCATTATCCTGTACTTTTAGTTTGATTTCATATGGACCTTCCTTTTGGAAAATATATTCCACTGAAGCATTAGGGGTGTTAATTACATTGCCATCAATTTCAAATTGATATCTAGTGATTTGCCCTCCATATTTTTCATCCTGATCAAAAGATTGTGTTGCATTTACCTCAAAATGACCGGGGCGGATAATGCCTTTTTTGGTATAAGTAAAACTGGCCACCGGAAGCAGGTTTTCGTAAGCCCATAATTTTAGAATAATGCTTGATTGAGCCACAAAATGATCCATGGCTGTAATGGTGACTATATGCTGTCCGAGCATTTTAGGTTCATAAATCACCTGATAATTACCCAAAGCATTTTCCTTTTCTGTAAAGGAGATCACTTCTCCGTCAGGAGTATCAAAGTAGAAATTACTCAGATTTTCATCATCTGCTTTAAAATCAAAAATGTAGGTTTTGAGGTTTGGTTTTACCCCGATTTTTATACTGTCCTCAAGCGACTCATATTTCTTTTTTGTGACTGGATCAATGGTTTCCCCATTAATCAGAAAGGCTATTTTTGGAGAAGTATTCAGGTCAGCTGATTTTTCCCATCGGACTTCACAGTTGGAAAAGGACAAACCAATGATGAGGATATAAAGCGATCTTTTCATGATTTTGTCAGTTTGAAAATTTTAGAATATATTTTGATGAAATAGATCCCTGAGGGAAACTTTTCAGTGTTCAGGTAAATGGATTTTTCTTCTCTCAGGAAATATGAGGGCTCCGAATAATTTCGACCCATCAAATCAATTACCTGAATGTCTTTCATTTCAATTGGCTGGCCATTGTGGACAGCACTCCCTTCAATTCTTATCCAATTGGAAAAAGGATTAGGGAAAACCTTAATTTTTTCCAATTCCAAATCCTCATGGAAGCCTGTAATCAAATCTGTACTATCTGTTCTTCCCTCTACCTGAATGCTGTAAGACAGGGTATCACTGCATCCATTTTTGTGGTGAGCAATAATGAGCCTGACAGGAAACTCCCCTTCATCATAGAAAAATACGGCAGGAGATCTTAAGGTAGATTCTTGTCCATTCCCAAAATCCCAGTTGTAGAAATGCTCACTTTCCTGCTGGTCAACCACATCAAATTCAATTGATTCTTCTACTTTAATTTTTCTGGTATTACTGGATATACTATCTGGAAAATGATACACATTTAGGGTAACTATGGATGGAGCAGATTCACATCCTTGTGCATCTACTCCTTTACAGGAAAGGGTTTGATTTTCATTTGCCACCAATGAAAATGTATTGCCTTCTCCCAATAATTCATTGTTTTCATCATACCAGTGGTAGTTTTTGTTGTTTTCATTCAGGTTGGCTGAAAGGGTTACCTGTTCAAATTCACAAGCCGTAATATGATTAGCA
>JAHQVQ010000339.1 GCA_019634305.1 Flammeovirgaceae bacterium
CGATGTCATAAGCCCAGCCATCTCCACCAAATATCCATACACTCTTATCTACAAAGTAGTCCTGTAATTCAATAATTTTCTGGATTACCGGTTTAGCCTCTTCAGTAGCTTTTTCTAAAGCCGAAGGTAAAAATTTCTTAATCTGATCTGAGTTGGCTTTCATATCATCATCCACACTTCCCCAATTTTCCAATGCTGTTTTCAGCACTGTGGTAAGTTCCAGCGTTGTGCCCAAATCAAACAATTTTTCAACATTAGACCTTAGTTGTTTTCTATTGGCATCTACTGCCAGTCGCATTCCAAACCCGTATTCGGCATTGTCTTCGAATAAGGAATTTGCCCAGGCTGGGCCTCTTCCATTTTTATCTTTGGTATATGGAGTGGATGGGAATGTTCCTCCGTAAATGGAAGTACATCCTGTGGCATTGGCAATCATCATTCTATCTCCATAAAGCTGAGTGACCATGTGGATATACCAAACTTCGCCACAACCATTACAACATCCCGGATATTCAAAATAAGGATCGGCAATGTTACAACTTGGGCAAAAATCTAGTTTTTCAACAAATTTGGTTGGGTTACCAGGTTTTCCTTTTCTTTCAAATCGTTTGGTTCCTGTAGGAATGGCTCCATTTAAAGGCATTAAAGAAACCGGAATACTGTCTCCTTTCAATCTTAAAACCGGATCCATAATTTTATTAGCAAATTCCCCGGCATCTTCGGGCACTACTAGTAAAGGCTGAGCAAATTTTTCTACCTCCTCAGGGATAGCCACTTCAAATACTGCATTCACTGCTGCATCAATGGCATTCAGGTTCATTTCCACAATCTCCTGCCCTTTTCTCTTGAATTGTTTTTCCATGTATTTTTTAATCATGGCAATAGCCTCTTTTTCCGGAAGAATTCCAGAGAGTTTAAAGAAAGCAGTTTGCATAATAGTATTGATTCTTCCTCCAAGCCCAACACTCTTCGCTATTTTCGATCCATCAATTGCAAAAACTTTTATCTTTTTAGCCTTAATCGTTTCCTGCATTTTTTTAGTGAAAGTGCTGAATACTGCTTCCGGCTTCTTACTGGTGTTGATTAAAAAAGTTCCACCTTCGGTAATTCCTTCCAAAATATCATATCTGCCTATATACTGATGCCGGTGAAGGGCTACAAAGTCTACATTAGTGAGTAAATATTCCGATTGAATTGGCTTTTTCCCAAACCTTAGGTGAGATACTGTATAACCACCTGACTTATTTGAATCGTATTGGAAATAGCCCTGCACAAACAAATCAGTTCCATCTCCAATAATTTTTATAGCGTTTTTGTTCGCACTTACAGTACCATCAGAGCCATATCCCCAGAATTTACATCTTACAATACCGTCCTGCTCGGAATCAATTTCTCCATTCATTGGTAATGAAAGATTGGTTACATCATCATTAATTCCTACGGTAAAATTATGCCATCCATCATTATCCAAATGTTTAAAAACTTCTTTGATCATGGCTGGAGTAAATTCTTTAGAAGAAAGTCCGTATCTGCCACCAATAATCTTAATTGGTTTTCCTTGCAATGCTGTCACCACATCCATATAAAGCGGTTCTCCTATTGCTCCAGGTTCTTTTGTTCTGTCTAAAACAGCAATTTTCTTTACCGAAACAGGAATTTTATCCACAAAATCTTTCACAGAAAAGGGTCTGTATAAATGAATTTTAATCGCCCCAACTTTTTCCCCTTGTTTATTTAAATGGGTAATAGTTTCTTCAATGGTCTCTGTTGAAGAACCCATGGAAATAATGATTTCCTCTGCTTTAGGATCACCTATATATTCAAATAACTCATATTTCCTTCCGGTTTTTTCGAAATACATTTTCATATATTTCTTTACAATATCAGGGCAGGCATCATAATATTTATTCACTGTTTCCCTTCCCTGGAAATAAACATCTGGGTTTTGAGCACCAACTTTACAAACAGGATCCTCAGGTTTTAAAGCACCTGACCTGAATTCTTCCACAAATTTCATATCCAACATCGACTTTAAAGTCTCATAACCTACAGCCTCTATTTTTTGAATGGAATGAGAAGTTCTGAAACCATCGAAAAAATGAAGAAACGGAATTTTCGATTCTAAAGAAGCCAGATGAGCAATGGCTGCCATGTCCTGAGCTTCCTGAACATTTCCAGAAGCCAACATGCCAAATCCAGTACTTCTTGTTGACATTACATCGGAGTGATCACCAAAAATAGAAAGTGCCTGACAGGCGATTGATCTTGCTGAAACATGGAAAACGGTGGGTAACATTTCCCCTGCGATTTTAAACATATTGGGAATCATCAGCAACAAACCCTGGGAGGCGGTGAAAGTTGTGGTTAAGGCTCCTCCAGTCAGGGCTCCGTGAATTGCACCAGCAGCACCAGCTTCTGATTGCATCTCCACGACATCAATTGATTCTCCAAAAAGATTCTTTTTTCCCATGGCAGACCAGGCATCTGCTTTCTCTCCCATATCTGAGGAAGGGGTAATTGGGTATATCGCAGCCACATCACTAAAAGCATAGGCTACATTAGTAGCGGCTGTATTTCCATCGCAGGTTATGAACTTTTTCTCATTTTCCATTTTATTATGGTTTATGGTCAACAGAATTAGATATGATTAAATGGGTTTGCATCTTCTAAAAATTTTAGCTTACTCATTATATAGATGAAGGTAGATATATGATAAAAATTTAAGAATGAGGATTGTCAGTGGCAGAACTGACTTATATCAAATGGAAATGATAGATTTGTCAGGAAAAGCTGGAACTCAAAGTGCATTAAACCGAATTAATATTTAATTTTAAGCCATGGAAGATATAGCAAGATTTGAAAAAACCATAGCCCTTTTTGATGAGGCCAATAGCCAGGACCCCAATAAAGAAGTGGTGGAAGGAATAGAATATCCAAAAGAATTATTATATGCCAAAAGAATGACCCAAATGCTTTTGGCATATGAAAAAGCGCCATCCGAAGCGCTTCAACTTGCAGCAAGATGCCAGCATATAAAAAGGTGGACAATCCCCAGAAGTGATTACCCGATGGACAGAAAGGGCTACCTGAAATGGCGAACCACCTTAAAATTATTTCATGGAGAGGAAGCTGCAAAAATCATGACCCAAACTGGTTATGATGAAGAGACAATTAATAAGGTGAAATTATTATTGAGTAAAAACAAGCTAAAAACTGATCCGGAATCCAAAATGCTGGAAGATGTGATTTGTCTGGTTTTCCTACAATATTACTTCCCGGAATTTGCTAAGAAAAACACTGATGAAAAACTAGTGGATATTGTGCAAAAAACCTGGGGAAAAATGACTGAAAAGGGTCATGACCTTGCCTTACAAATGGAATATCCTGAAAGGGAATTAAGCGTAATTAAAAAAGCTTTAGGGATTTGAGAACCGGAGAAACCAATTTAGATAAACTGCTTAATAATATGAATCCGGTTTTGAATCCGGGTTCTTTTGTGTTTACCACAGTTGATAATACCAATAGTATTCCTCCAGAAGAAATCATTGGTACTTTTAGGGAAAAAGAGGGAATTACAATAATTATAAGCCAAGAAGCAGCCGACCAACTGGGGCTTTCCTACCATTTCATTACTTCCTGGATTACTTTGGAAGTTCATTCTTCCTTAGAAGCGGTTGGATTGACTGCTGCTTTTTCAAATGCTTTAGCCAAAGCAAACATTAGTTGTAATGTAATGGCAGGTTATTACCATGACCATATTTTTGTGGGGAAGGCGGATGAGGAAAGGGCGATGATGGTGCTTCAAAAAAAAATTCTCTAGGCAAAGAATTCTCTTAAATGCCGTTTTTAAAATAAAACTCACTGCATGACTTCAGAAAATTATTCTCTTTTCAGATCATATATCGACCAAAACCAGGCTTTAGAACTTGAACAATATTTATTAAATCAAAAAATTGATTGTAAGCTGGTGGATAATTCCCCAACTTTTGATGTAACCTTTGCCAATAATCCTCTTGATAAAAATTATCAGGTTTTAGTAAACCAGCTAGATTTTAGCAAGGCAACGGATCTTTTGGAAAAAGATGCAGAAACTGACCTTGAAAAAATTGATAAAGATTATTATTTATTTGATTTCACAGATGAAGAATTACTGGAAATCTTGATGAAACCAGATGAATGGGGAGAATTCGATTTTATTCTTGCCCAAAAACTATTAAAAGAAAGAGGAAAAAATGTTAATCCGGAAATAATAACCTTACTAAAGAAGCAAAGGATAGCTGAATTATCAAAACCAGAGGAAAATCAAACTCAATGGATAAATTCCGGATATTTAATGGCATTTCTGGGAGGCATAGTCGGAATTATGATAGGATGGTATTTAATGACATATAAAAAAACCTTACCAAATGGTGAAAAGATTTTTGCGTATAGTGAAAAAGACAGAAAACATGGCAGAAATATCCTTATTATAGGAATAATATTTCTTGTAATTTCATTCATCGCTAATATTTACGGTGAAATAATATCCACCAATTTCTACCTTGGTTAGGCAAAAAACATCCAGTGTATTACATCTGCCCTTCCTCCAACAACTCCTGAAATAATCCAAGATATTTGGCTACATGGAACCCATCTACCAGGCCATGATGGGCATCTATGGAAACTGGCAAATATCGCTTTTCATCTTTTACATAGGCTTTACCAAAACTAATTTTAGGAACTGAATCTCCATTATTAAAATTTCGGGCATGGGTTAATCCTGTAAATTTATTCCATGGCAAAGTAGAGTAATGAATTACATCCCTTCGGGCATCATTTTCATTTGCCCTCAATCCTTTGGAGTTTAATACTTCTTGAATTTCCGAATTCAGGTCCTTTTCGAAGGTGGAAAAATTTTCTGAATAATGAATAAAGGAAAAACCAAAAGTACCATCAGGTCTGCCAATGGTAGACGCAGCATGAATATCCTTAAAACAAGCAACTTTCCCATCCATTATCCGATATCTAAACTCCTCAATTTGGTTGGCTGCTTTTATGGATTGGTATAAATAATAGGCGAAAAAGGAGATTTTTTTTGACTTTGCAGTTTTATAAGCATTTGTACATTCTACTTCCGTGACCAACCCAAAAAACGGTTCATCATACTTTGAAAAGAATTCGAAATGTTCTCTTCTATTCCAGTTTTCGTAATCAATGAATTCCATTTTTTGAGGTTTTAAAATTAAGAATATACCAAAAATATTTCCTACTAAACGGTTTCTCCGACAACTGGCTCCAGCCAATTCTCATCTTCCTTAATCAATTCGATCAATTCATCCACCGCTCTATCTGAAGGCACGCTTCTTTTTACAACTTCCTGTCCTCTGTACAGTGTGATTTTACCTTTTCCCGAACCTACATAACCATAATCTGCATCTGCCATTTCCCCTGGTCCATTTACGATACAACCCATTATTCCGATTTTCACACCCTTCAAATGATCTGTTCTTTTTCTGATCA
>JAHQVQ010000340.1 GCA_019634305.1 Flammeovirgaceae bacterium
ACTCTAATATTAAAGGTACTTCCTTTTTCAAAATTTAATACCGCCTTAGTTTTTAACTTATTATTATCTATCTGAAAAAATTGATTACCGGATGACCCTTCTCCATCTACTAAATTATAAGAATAGCTTGAATTAGTGTTTTCATCAACTGTGGTTATATCCCCAATTATAGTTGCAATTGGAGCATTTTCCTTTACTAAATTATTACCTAAAACAATATCAGTAGTCGGTGTTATTTTTTCAATAATTTTAATAACAAAATCCTTTTCATATGTTGCACTTTTTGAGTCAGTTGCCCTTACTCGAATATTGTAACTATTCTGTTGACTATAATTAAAAACTGCCCCAGTTTTAAGTTGGTTTTGGGTGATTGAAAATAAATTATTGTTAAGTGCCCCATCTACTAATTGAAAGGTATGGCTTTCATTAAAATCATCATCAGCTGCAGAGAGTGATCCAATTAAGGTCCCTACAGGCTGTTTTTCTAAAATTTCAGTTTTACTTAAATCGATATTATTGGGCGCTTCATTTTTGTCTGTTACCTCAATTTGGAACACTTTATCAAAATAGCCTCCTTTATCATCTTTACTTCTAATCCGAATTGACAATATTTTTTTGGATTCAAAATCAAAAACCAAATTGGCTAGCAGTTTATTCCCTTGTATTGAAAAACTACTGTTATCATTACTTCCAATTCCATTAACTAATTCATAGGTATGGGAATCTCCTAAATCAGGATCTTCAGTCGAAAAAGCTCCAATAAGAGCATTTAAGGAATTATTTTCCACAACAGTACTATTCGAAATAGTAATATTTAGGGGAGAATTATTTACTTTCTCAATATAAAAATAATCTACTGCAGCAAAACTTAATGTACTTTCTATATCAATAGTATGGGAACCTGTTTTTAATGAAAGAATCTCCGATTTCATTCTTCCCCAATAAGACCCACCAAAGCTAAATTGAAATGGAGTTAGACTATTATTGTCTCCTGATAAAACCTGATTTAAACCATCAATTTTAAATTTATAACCCGATTTGAAATATGCTAAAGAATCATTTGCAAAACCAGCTCGTAAAAAAATATGAATTCTATAATTTCCATCGGAATTAGTATTGAAGTTTAAGCGAGCAATATCCCCCTTATCAAATAAAGATAAAGCCGATCCTAATTGATTATCAAATATTGGATCCGCAAATTTACCCACAGGATACCCGGAAGGATTAGCCTCATTTATAACAGTAAAATTATCTTCTGCTTCAATTATGTTATTTTCAATTGGGTTTTCTGAGAAAATTTCAAAATAATCGACAGCGGCAAATGCCCTTTTAGCGGAGACATGTAAATAATGTTCCCCTTTTTCTAAATAAACCTGCTCAGAAAACATAGTCCCCCAATAGGTTTTACCAAATGAATCCTGAATAGGAGAAAGAGTAGACAATTCTCCTGAAAATGACAGTCCGGAATTATCTAACTTGAATAGGTATCCATTTGGCCAAAACTTTGTTTCTCCTAAATAGTCTCCTGCTCTTACTCTTGATGTAAGGTAATAATTTCCCGATGTTGCTATATTTATTTTAATTTTTATCTCATCATCAACATCAAAAAGTGTAACCGCCTTACCATTGTTATATTTCCATTCTACTGGTTCATTGAAAACAATAATAGGGTCATTACCAGGATCCTGAGCAATGATAAATTTTTCTTCAGCCTCAATAAATTGTACCCTTGAAGAAACATGTTCAATATTAGTTAAAGAAGAAGGAATAGCATTCTGAGAAAACACTTCTTTGTCCAGAAAACATGATATTATTAATATAAATAAAAAGCAGATTCTCATCAATTTAGTCGCTTATACTTTGTTATTTACCAAATGTAGAAATTAGGTATTCTACTACCAAATTTTCGCAAAAAATGATGTCAGTTTTAATGAGAGTTTATCTTCCTAGATATTAAAAGGAGCATTAAATCCTTGCTGAGGCTATAAATTTACAGTTTAATGGGATGTGTTAATAATTATAAAGACATATAATAATTATTAAGAATAAAATTTAGAATTCAATAAAAATTCACATTCCCTAACACTATTCTAATTAATTCCTTCACCTAAAATTATTATTTCCCGGGTCAATAAACCAAGTATTTGATCTTGCATTTCAAAGCATACACTAAGATATTCAAAATATTCTTCATCACTCAACTTTGAAATTTCAACATGATCATCAGGTATTTTATCCAATATCTCCCCGGTCTGAATTAATTTATTAAAGTATCTTTGCATCTCAACTTCAGTTGCAGCTGGATTATTTATTAAATATAAATCTACAAGTAAGTTGACAACAGTTTTGAAATATAATTTCTTATTTCTCAATGAAACTGTTTTATAAACCTCAGACTCTGAGTACTGTAGAAATAATCCTTCGACTATTTTAATATGATTTTCATATGCCTGAAACATAGTTTCATATTTAGGCATTCTACTAACTTTATAAAAGTTTATAAAGCAATATATTGAATAAATTTCATTTGTTGAAATATTATAACTGCTTTCGTTTTTTTTAAAGGGAATTATTGTTTCAGACAATTCCTTTAATGAATAATTAATTCCCTTCGATTTGGCATAGATTGCTCTAGTATAAGACATCCCATATAAAATATAAGAATACACAGAATATATTTTTGATAAATTATCATTAAAATAAACATCTTCAAACCTAATGGTATTTAGCAAGCTATCTGAATAATTATATGCCCAAATAGACTCCAAGTCATTATCAATAATATCAGCTACCTTTAAAAAGGCCCTTAGATTCTGTTGTTTATTTTTAATAATTTCAGCATAATCTGGAAGTTCTGCCTTAGCCTGACCAAAACAACTTATAATGTTAACTAAGAAAATGATATAAACTAGATGGTTTTTCATTTTTATGAAGTTTAAACCTGAAGGCATATACCAATGAGTCGTTTAATCTTAATGCCCCTCCAAATTAATCAAAAAAAATTTACTCAATAAGCACAAAAATATTTTATGTAATATTACCTATTCCACTTTTAATGAATTTCTCCATTTTCAAGCTTTTAAAGTAAATGTAGTTTATCGTTAAAGATACTAAAATCATAAAATAACCTCCTGAATCATTCGGTCCCCAATACCATTCATATTTTCCATTACTTAATAAGGTCATTGTTAGGAAAATCCAGATAAGAAAGGACATAGCAGCAAATAGGAAAGATACAATCTTGGATCTCTGATAATTTTTTTTCTCTTTAAAAAACCTGAAAAGGTTTATTGGAAAAAAAAATGTATACACAAGTACTTGAAGCAAAATATTTATCAAATAAATCCATATGAGAATACCATTAATTTGAACAATTATGGATTCATCTTCCCATGATCTATAAAATTTTTCTTCGTCAGAGGTAAAAATCGTAGAAAAATAACCCAACACAATTATCACTAAAAGACCATAAAAAGTTATGTATAAAAAAATTGAATTAAATATATTTTCTGCTTTAAACATCTCTCTTTTTTAATGTTTTTGATTTTTCCGAATACCTGGTTTCATTTGAGATATCAATTGAAGTATTTAAAACTTTGGGTTCCCATTTTTATCCGTAAAAAATGCTCCAAATACCATTGTGCCAAGTATAATTGATAATCCAGTAAAGATATTTCCTTTGATAAGATGAAATGTCCCAAATAGAATAATTATAGAAAATACTAAACCAGAAAGAGCTTGTTTTTTAGCTCGAGGGGATTTATCAGTAAGTAAAATATATATGGAATGAAAAGGGCCAATAATGGCAGTAAAAATAAATTTAATTATCCAGAAAAAAAGCTCAATAATTACCATGGCTACGTTTTTTTTTAAAGCTAAAAACATTTACCTTAAAATCACATAACCATTTTTAAGTATTTTCTTTCCCCCTAAACAACCTGCGAACGGTACAAATACTCCTGAAAACCGATAAAGGTTTGCCGAATGTCTTTTATTTCCCCTAACTCACGTTTGGCATCTGCAATGGCTTTGTATTTTAGGATTAAAAGTGGTGACAGTTTTGCATCATCCAGTTCTTCTACTCCTTCTTTTACGTATTGTTCTAATACAAAATTTAAGAATTCTTGCTGGTTCTTATTGTAATCAGAAAAATGAATTTTTGCTTTTTCTGCTCTTTCTAATCTGGGGACCATATCTTTATGATAAGCCACAAAGCTTAATACATCAAAAAGGTCACTTTCTTCACCATGAACTAATTTTCTTAAATCTTCCAATTGGGCATTGGTATAGCCTTTTTCTTCCAGCTCAGTGAGTAGCTTTTTACGGGTGCTCGGTAAACTCCACAGTTTCCGCAATTCTTCTTCCGATTGAAAGAAACTGGGTAAGTCTCCGAATAATTGTTTGATAAATTCCGATGCTGATATTGGTGTTCCTGAGGGACTCCAAAATGAAGTTTTTACCATAGAATCAAACTCCAATATCTTATTTTTACCCAGGTTAACTTTCACCATTTTCCGTGGCCCTCCATCACAAACACATGGATCGTTTCCACATTCGGTACAAATTTCGGGTTCTCCCTTTTCGCAAACACAGGGTTTTTCTCCACATATTTTACATGGCGGTTTCTCCCCTCTTGGCGTTGAAGGTTCTGGATCTAATGGTTCACCATCCCAAGTTGGGTCATTGAAATGATCATGAGCATCTACAAAATCATAAACAGTGAAATAATCTTTGCCATCAAACAAACGCGTTCCCCTGCCTACAATTTGCTTGAACTCCACCATAGATTTTACAGGGCGTAACAATACAATATTCCGGATTTCCGGAGCATCCACACCTGTACTAAGTTTCTGTGATGTAGTGAGCACAGTTGGAATACTTTTCTCATTATCCTGAAAATCTCTCAAATGGTTTTCCCCAATCTTACCATCATCTGCCGTTACACGATGACAATAATTGGCATTTTTTATTTTAGCATGTTGATTAATTAAATCACGGACTGCTGCAGCATGAATTTGAGTAGCACAAAAAACTAATGTTTTTTGCTTTTGGTTAATCATATCCAAAAAAAGCTTTACCCGGAATTCTTCTCGTGCTTTTATCTCAATGATTCTATTGATCTGGTCTTCTGTGAATTTTGTGCCTATGGCAATTTCTTCATCGCTCTCAATATCATCATCACCAGTGTAGACATACTCATCTATGGTGGTGTTTATTTCTTTGACTTTAAAAGGCGTTAGGAAACCATCATTGATGCCTTCTTTTAAGGAATAGATGTAAACAGGATCACCGAAATAATTATAAGTATCTCCATTGACATCTCGTTTTGGTGTGGCAGTCAAACCTAACTGAACCGCTGGGGAAAAGTATTTCAAAATCTCTCGCCAGGAGCTTTCATCATTGGCTCCACCTCTGTGGCACTCATCTATTATAATAAAGTCAAAAAAGTCCTTTGGATATGCCCCAAAATAAGCTTTTGATTCTTCGTAGCTGACTATTGGTTCTGCCGCTGGTGCTAACGCTTCTTCAGACTCTAATTCAACCTCAGTTCGGTTGCCTGCCATAAACGTCTGGAAGATCGTGAAAAAAATGTTACCATTTTTGGGTACTTTTCCTTTCTTCTTTATTTCTAATGGTGCAATACGTACCAAAGCATCTTCTTCAAAAGCATTGAAGGAATTAAAAGCCTGATCTGCCAAAATGTTTCTGTCTGCCAAAAATAAGATTCTTGGACTGCGCAGGCCATCTCTTTTTAAATTCCATTTGGCATGGAATAACTTCCAGGCAATTTGGAAGGATATCGCTGTTTTACCCGTTCCCGTTGCAAGCGTTAATAAAATTCTGTCTTTTTTTGCAGCTACAGCTTCCAGTACTTTGGTAATGGCATTGTTTTGATAATAACGAGGTTGCCATGTACCACCTCTGTCTTCAAAAGGAATGGCAAATAAGCGTTCTCGCCAATTGGCTATTTCTTTTTTATATTCCTCTTTTGGTGTTGGGAAAGTCATCTCCCACAATTCATCTGGTGTGGGGTATTGGGCCACATCACCTTCTGTGCCTTCTTCCATGTCTATGCCATAGATTTGAAGCCCGTTGGTGGCATAAGTAAAGCGGATATTTAAACGCTCCGCATAATCCTTGGCCTGCCCTACTCCATCTGTATAATATAAATCTCTTTTCTTGGCTTCTACAATGCCAATTGTGCGATTTTTATACTCCAGCACATAGTCTGCCTTTAAGGGTTGTGCTCTCCTGTTTTGACCGATTAAACGCCCTTGGGTAATGGGAAACTCCAAACGCAAACGACTGCCTTCAATAACCCCCCAACCTGCTTTACGCAAAGCAGGTTCTATTAAATCGTGTTTGGTTTGTGCTTCATTCATAC
>JAHQVQ010000341.1 GCA_019634305.1 Flammeovirgaceae bacterium
CTGCAAAATTAGGAATGATAATTCTTGTGGATGGTTTTATTGCTACTTCCGCTCTTCTTGCAGCTTTTTCCATAAATCCTACAGTAAAAGACTATTGCATTTTTTGCCATACTTCAGCCGAAAAAGGTCATCAAAAATTACTTAAATTTTTAGAAGAGGAACCTTTAATTAATTTAGAAATGCGATTAGGTGAAGGTACAGGTGCTGCTGTAGCCTATCCAATAATTCAGTCCTCTATAAACTTTTTAAATGAAATGGCAAGTTTTGAAAGCGCAGGTGTTAGTGAATCGGACCAGTAATAGTTGAAATTGTTTTAATACCAAATAAGATCTAGTAATTTTAATTTAGTAATTTCTTATTAAAGAAGTTGTCTAAGGTTTTAATTTATTAGCGAACATGGAAATACTTTATCTTTAATAATGCCCTTTGCAGGGCTATTTAACTAAAAAAGGAAGGCAAAACAGACCATTTGCAGCATGAAGTAATAATTTTAGACAACTTCAAAATCTAGAAAATTTAAATTAGGTTTTATTATTCTTCTATTAATGATTGATAATATAAAAAAGAACCAGGGAAAAACTGATACTTATAATAAATTCCATCAAACCAGCCCCAGTATTCTTTTCTACTGATATTTGTTTATTTAGATCAACATGTGGAATAATTATTTTATCAAAAAAGAACCTCACAAAAATGAGGTAGATAAAAATAATTTCTACATTAAACGCTAATAAAGAAAGATTATCAGACCAACTCAAAAATTCACCGGAAACTCCTTTCATCACAATTATTCCAATGGAGATAAACCCTCCTGAAAACCCCAGGCCCGCAGCTGTATTCTTTTCTTCAATTTCCCGATGAACCGAATAAGGTGTTAGCCATTCATAAAGCAAGGAAAATAAGACCAAACTAACCTGACCAAACACAAAAAATGCAAGTGAAGTTACAATATCACCTCCCGGACTATTTAATGCTCCTCCTATTACTAAACCCGAAGCAATAAAAGAAGCTGCTTGAACAATTCCAGTACCTATATTACCATCTTCAATAATCTCTTTATTATTTGAAAATTGGTAAAGAATAAGCTTGTCATTAATAAGTTGGGAAATATTTAGTAAAACCACTCCTAATAAGGAATATCCTCCTACCCTTTGAATATCTTCCACCCATTCGCCAGAAGAAGGTCGATCGTATACCCCAATAAAAACAGCAGTTATTCCAACAAAATACCCTGAAAGGCTTATGGCTAAAGCAACATTTTTCTTTTGGGTAATTTCTTCATTAATACTATAAGGTGATATGATAGAATGAACCCACCTGGCAACTAAAAAACTGAAAATAAAAAGACCTAAAAAACTTAATGCGTTTACAAAATTTTCAGGATTTAAAAACATTGCTTTTTGTTTTTAATAAAAAGGAAAGTACCTAATCGAAATTCAGGCAATTTTAAAAAATTTCCAAAGTCTACTATTACCCGGTGTGAAATATAAGTTTTAAGAAAGCAAAGGACAAAAAATTATTCTAAAAAACTCTGCTCTACATTTTCAGGCATTTTGTCAATTTCCATACAAAACTTTGAAATCTGATTTCTGGCATCTCCTAAACCATTTTCATAAGCTTTTTCCCAATAATTACAGGCAGTAATAGTATCATTTTCAAATTCTAAATAATGCTGAGCTACAAAATAAAAAGCCCTGTTATCATTTGGTTTGATTTCTAATGCATTTTGAAGCAAATCAAAGCCCTCATCATACTCATTTAATTTTTGCATCAATATGGCTGTTTCTAAATTGGCTGAATAGGAGTTGGGAAAATATTCTAAAGCTTTCTTAAGGTATTTTTCTGCCTGTTTAAAATCCAAATATTTATAGAGGTAAACCTTTCCGAGAAGAAGATATGTTTCTTTTATTTCAGAATCTAGTAATAATACTTTTTTATAGTCCGAAACTGCCTGGTGATACCAACCCAGTTTATCCCTTGATTTGCCCCTTTCTAAATAATATTCTGGAATATTTTCTTCTGAATAGGTTACTGCATTTTCAAAAAAAAGATAGGCTTCTGGTTGTTTATTAAATTCTTCAGATAGAATTTTACCATAAAGAAATTGGGCTTTTGCTAGCTCTTCATTTTTTTCTAATGAAAACTGAAGGTTTTCGAGCGCCTCTAAAAATTTATTCTTCTCATAAAAGGAAATGGCCTTTTCGTAAAAGCTTTCTGCAGCAGTCTTTTCCATGAAATTAAAAAAGTGAAATCCTCCAAAAATGAAAATAGCAAACCCTAAAATAATATAAACATATAAATTATTGAGTTTTCTAGGTGCTTTCGCTACCTTTTCGGGGGGAGAATAATTACGATATTTTGGAGGATGATAATTGATATTTTCATCAAAACCAAAAGCCAATTGAAGATCATAATGTCCTTTTCTATCTACATCGGAAAGTGTTTGGTAAGCCTCATTAATTAATTTGAATTTCTCTTCTGCTTTAACATTTCCAGGATTTTTATCTGGATGATATACCATAGCCAACTTTTTATAGGCGGACCTTATTTCGCTGGCTGAAGCGCTATTGCTTACCTCTAGAGTTTTATAATAATCAATCATTTAATAGTAATTGGATTCGGTTAAGATCTTTAAAGTGCTAAGTCAGGGTAAAATAAATCAATTATCTATCTATTTTTATTTTATGTTAAATTAATATTTAAATAATTACTGCTCAGCCATTGAATCTGGACTTTACATTGTTCAGATCATCTATACAACAAAATTTTTCTTTTATTTATTTTTTTGAAATCGATTATGGATAGCAAATGTTTTTTTTGTCAAGATTTAACCAGCCCGGAGTAGATAAGGCCGCTATTTCCTATTCTTTTTAATATTTTGGTTTGTGCAAACGACAACTTTACTGTTAAACCTTATATCAGTTGCTGTTGTGATAAAACCAGCTTCTCAAACCCAATGGCTTTTTCGTATTCATCATACCGAAATTAAGTACCAGTGCTCCACAACGGGTACTATTATTTCTGAGAAAAGTAATCTCTCTATCAGTCTTTTACGGCAAAATAATACACGGTTAATTGAGTTAGCTTATTTAATCTTTTCATAGATTCCTGACTAGTTACCTTAAGTAAAACACCAATTATTCGGGAATATTTTTAGTTTTCTAGAACTACTTTTAGGCCCTTCAACTTTTCCAAAAAATAGAGATCTACGATATTTATCAAAAGGTTTAAGGTATTAATGCTTTTTATTGGAAGTATCTGAGCAACTCAAATGTTAGAGAATCATTTTCATTCAAATTACAGCTAAGAAAAATTTCACTATTAAAGATAAAGACCCAATAGTTTTGCTAAACCCTACCAAGTTCAAAAACTTCCAAATATATTTTGGATCCAACCATTCCATTGACATTAACAAACTTGAACCAGAAACCATTGTAAACTTATCTTACTGCTATTAAACAAAAAAAGGACCTTAACTGAAAAAATCCAGCAAAGATCCTGTAACTGTTTAACTATTAATACCTATGCTACCTGGTAATCACTAATATTAATTTAACTCAATTATTATTGGAGATTTTCCAGGTAATGTTAAAGTATTTTCTAACGAAACTGTTTTCCCTCCAAATAATTCTGAACCAGATGTACTTTTTCCAATAATTTCTTGAAACCTGTCTAATTGTAGCGTTTTCTCTTCTGTATTTTTATTTAAAATAACCATTACTTTTTTGTCCTCATGATACCGAAAATAAACATAGATATCTTCCAAAGGAGCAAAATGTAATAATTTCCCATAATGGACTACAGCGTTGTTATTTCTCCAGGTAATTACTTTTTTAAGCCATTCCTGCATTTCTTTTTGCTCCTCAGTTAAGCCTTTTCCAGTAAATCCATTGATCTCATCACCTTCCCAACCACCGGGGAAATCACTTCTAATAATACCATGATCTCCATCTCCGGGATTACTCATAAGGATTTCAGTTCCGTAATAAATTTGTGGAATTCCTCTGGTAGTAAGCATATAGGTCAACCCTAATTTTAGTAAATCAACGTCTTCGCCCACCTGAGCATAAAACCTATTCATATCATGGTTATCGGGGAAAATCACCAAATTTTCAGGTTCGGCATAGACAAAGTCATTTGCCAACATTTCATATAATTGCAAAAACCCATCATGATCGCTTGTTAAACTTCTTCTTAAAGCAGCCTGTAATGGAAAATCCATCACACTTGGCAAACAGGAGAAATAACCATTGGCATTTACCTTTCCCCTTTGCCAGTGGGCTACAATTGAGGGGTTTTCACTCCACTCCTCTCCTACAATGTTAAAGTTTGGATATTCCGCCATCATTTTGCAAGTCCAATCTGCCATAAAATCTTTATCTGGATAAGGATAAGTATCCATTCTTATTCCAGCTAATCCTAAATATTCTGTCCACCAAATGGTATTCTGGATGAGGTAAGTCGCCATTAAGGCATTCTTTTGATTAAGATCGGGCATTGTTCTCACGAACCAACCATCCGACATTAAGCTTTTATCCGACTTAGCTGCATAAGGATCTTGTATTACTGTTCTTCTATGGTTAGTCTGCACATATTCATTTTGGTAGTTAATCCAATCTGCGGTGGGCAAATCTTTCATCCACCAGTGTCCAGAACCACAATGATTCAAAATCATATCCATGATTAGTTTCACGTCCTTTTCTCTGGTATCTTTTGCCAATTTCTGGTAAGATTCATTGGATCCAAACCTTTCATCTACTTTATAAAAATCGGTGGTGGCATACCCATGATAAGAAGATTCTATTTGATCATTTTCTAAAATAGGATTTAGCCAAATTGCTGAGAAACCCAATCCTTGAATATAATCCAGGTTATCACCAATACCTTTAATATCACCACCATGCCTTCCAAATTTATCGGCTCTGTTTTTCTTTTCTTTTAAATGATCTAATTCATCATTATCAGGATTTCCGTTGGCAAATCTATCTGGTGTGATAAGATAAATAACATCGGAGGGATCAATCCCAATTCTATCAGCAGAACCTTCATCCCTTTTCAATAATTGGTATGGGAATGATGTTTTTTCTTTCCCTTTTAACAAAAACTTTATATCAAAACTTCCAGGAGTTACGTCCTTATCCAATATCAGATCGATAAATAAATAATTTGGGTTTTGTACTTTTATTACTTTGTCAACCCTTATTCCTGGGTAGCTAATTTCCGGATTTAGTTCATTTATATTTTCTCCATAAACCATTAATTGTAGTTCAGGATTTACCATACCTGCCCACCAGAAAGCAGGCTCCAGTCTATCAATTTTATTTTGCCCTAAGGAATTAAAGTTTATTGAAAATATAAGAATTGAAGTAAATATTGGAATGAGTAGTTTGGAAAATTTCATTTTTATAAAATTTTAAGCACCAGTGCTATTATTTCCGAGAATAGTATTTTCTCTATCAGTCTGTTATGGCAAAATAATACACGGTTAATTTTGAATTATTACTTAAATAAGAGGAAAGTTGTTGGTAATCGAATATAGAAATTCCAATTTCCATTTTCTAAAAAAGAAGATAGAATAGCTTATAAATCGGAATATAATATGCAGATTAAAAAAACGCAGGGCAAATGCCCTGCGTTTTGATTTATTGTAGTTTAAAAAATTGGGTCTTATTAATAACCATCATTTTGATCTAACTTAGTATTTGCCAATAATTCCGATGAAGGAATAGGATAAACATTTCTGAAGCTTTCAGTTACTTTTCCTTCTTTTACTCCACCTTTCCATGGCCAAATGCCTTTATCTGTAAATTCTCCAAATCTGATTAAATCAGTTCTTCTGTGTGCCTCCCAATACAATTCTCTTGCTCTTTCATCTTTTACAAACTCCAGCGTTAACTGCCCATCGGTTATGTTACCAGAATTATCGCCATAAGCCCTCTCTTTCAACATATTGATATAGCTAACAGCAGTTGCTCTGTCTCCACCAGTTCCACTTCTTAATACTGATTCAGCATACATTAGATATACATCCGAAAGTCTGAATACCGGGAAGTCCGTATCTGGGACAGTTTCATTTGAACCGGCAGATCCATCAGAAGCAATATTAGTAAACTTAGGTGCAGCATAACCATCAAAGAAATTAAAGATATTATCGATTTCTTTAGTATGTCCTTCCGTATAGAAGATAGCTCTTGAATCCATTTCTCCTGTTACATCCGGGAATAAATCTACCAGGCTGCTTGTAGCTCTTAAGCCCCACCAGCCACCATCAATTCCATATTCTGCAGGATCCATATCTCCACCTACTGAAGCATGTGTAATGAAAGTCATTCCTCCCCAGGTTCTTGTATTTGCGCCATCAAAATTGATAGAAAATATTATTTCCTCAGAAGTATGGTTATCAGCTCCGTGGGCTAATTTGTAATTTTCATCCAGTGTATAACCAGCTCCTATAATCTTTTTACAATAAGTAATACAATCTGTCGATCTGTCTGTGCCTGTATAAACACTTGCATTAAGGTAAAGCTTAGCCAAAAGTGCCCAGGCTGCAGCCTGATCTGCACGTCCATATTCTCCATCTCCCGGAGTACTCATCTGGGTTTCAATAGCTTTTAATTCACTTTCGATAAAACTAAAAACATTTGCCCTGGTTTCCTGTTCAGGAGAAACTTTTCCCAAAGCATCTTCTTCTGTGAAGAATGGAATATCGCCATACAAATCAATGGCATGCCAGTAACTTAAAGCTCTTAAAAATCTGGCTTCCGCTCTAAATTCATTAATTTCTGCCTTTAATTGTTCATTTGTTCCCCTTTCTGCTAATTTTCCCTCAGTAGTTTCTCTCAAGAACTCATTAGCCATTCCTATTTGGAAAAATATTCTATTGTAAAGTGCAGCCACAAACTGATTGCCAGCAGTCCAATTATGATTGTGAAAGTCTGGTAAACCTTCATCTCCCCAACCAATTACTGCTTCATCAGTGGATAGTACCTGAGCTCCCCAATACTGTCTCCAATAGCTGGAAAAACCCTCATCAATTCCCTGAATATCACCATCACCGGCAGGCCCTTGCTGTCCTGTAACAGCCAAACCCGAATAAATTCTGGCTAAGAAAGATTTGTATGAAGAAGGATCATCAAAAACTATTGCATTTGTGGTAGAACTTTTTGGTTCAAGCTCCAAATCGGTGCAGGAAACGCCTACTGCCACAATTAATCCAAACAAAAAGATTTTATATATTTTAATCATGATTTTTTCAATTTTAAGTTCCAGTTCTATTTTATATTGAGCACTTTCATCTCATTATCAAATAGCTGTGGCACTAATTAAAAATATTTAATTCTACTTAATCACTTAATACTGTAATTAAATCTAAATAAATTCTCTCCTTAGAATCCAAGACTTAATCCTAACATATAAGTCCTTGCCCTTGGATAAGCATTATCATCAATACCAAATCTTGGAGTACCATTATTTCCACTAATATTTCCTATCTCAGGATCAAGACCAGTATAATCGGTAATTACAAACAAGTTTTGGATAGTTCCATAAAGTCTCAATTTCATTTTCTGAAGTTGATTGAAAGAATATCCTAAAGTCATGTTATCCATTCTTAGGAAAGAGGCATTTTCAATATAAATATCAGAGAAATATTGAGGTGATGTAAAGTTGGTTTCGTTGATAGAACTTACCAGATTCGAAGGAGTAATTTCGGTAATAATTCTATTATAATAAGCCCCGTTAGAAGCCACATTATTATAAACATAATTTCCACTATTCCCCCTTAGGGTAAAGCTAAAATCAAAGTTTTTCACGTTTAACTGAGAAGTTAAACCAAAACTCAAATCAGCCGCTGGATTCTTGTAAGTTACTTTATCCAAATCATTTACCTGGTCATCTCCATTAGTATCTTCATAGATATCAGCCAGATTTATCTCACCATCTTCATTGTGGTCCACACCATCTAACAATGGATTTCCACTTGCATCCTTCTTGTGTTTGAAAACAAAGAATGAATTAATGGATTCTCCCACTCTGTTGATTTGAATATTATTACCTACTCCACCAGAAATTCCACCAGTTGGATAACCCTTAAAGTCTGGGTCTTCAAAATTGGTCAGTTTAGTAATCTTGTTTTTATTGGTAGAAATATTAAATCCTAAATTCCAGGTAACATCTGGTTTGGAAACCACCACACTATTAATTGTAAATTCAAAACCCTTGTTCTCTAAAGAACCAATGTTAGTCAGGATAATATTGGTAAGGTTTGAACCTGCAGGCACGGTAATATTTGAAAGTAGATCGCTTGTATTTTTCTGGTAATATTCAATAGAACCGTATAGTCTCCCATCAATTAATTCATAATCCAAACCAACATTTATGGATTCAGTTTCTTCCCATTTCAAGTTTGGATCATATCCATTTGGTCTTAAAGTAGTATAGAACTGATCTCCAAATTGGTATTGAGCTAAATTATCTCCATAAGTATAAGTTGGGATAAATTTATAGTCTCCTATCTCCTGGTTACCAGTTACCCCCCATCCTACTCTTAGTTTTAAGTCAGATAAGAATGGTCCTGAAGCAACTCCTTCCATAAAACTTTCATCAAATATTCTCCAGGCAAATGCAGCAGATGGGAAAGTACCCCATTTGTTTGATTCTCCAAATCTTGAAGAACCGTCTCTTCTTAAGGTTAAGGTTAAAAGGTATTTGTCTTTAAATCCGTAGTTTACTCTTCCCCAGAATGATATCAATTTATTTTCAAGAATATTAATTGCTGAAGAATTACTTGAAGCTGGTGCTGCACTATTTGAACCTAACAAGTTAGAACTCAAATCCCAAGCTCTGAATTCGGGAAACTCATTCGCAAAATCCTGATAAGAATAACCTGCAGTAGCGCTAACTTTGCTGTTTATTCCATCCAATCTTTTATTATAATCAAGGAAGAAGTCTAATAACTTGCTTTCCTTTCTAAAGTTAGCCCTTCTAATTTCCCCACTATCAGTATACTGAGATCTTAAGTTGTTGGGTAAGAATCTTTTCCTTTCACCAGAAGTAATATCATACCCAAGATTCAATTTTGCATTAAGTCCATCGATGTAAGGAAGTTCATAATCAAACTGAACATTGCCTAAGCTTCGAAACGTTTTTCCATAATCTTCAGTAAGATTCAATTCAGCTACAGGATTTTTATTTCCTAAATCATTATCATATTCATAATAACCTCCCCACTCGCTGTTGGCATCATATACCGCCTGAGTTGGGTCCATACTCACTGTTCCTCCGATAATACCATTTGGAGCATATCTGTCTTTGGTATCAGAAACTTTCAGGTTGGCATCAATTTTTAATTTGTCTTCAAAAAGTCTTTGATTATAGTTAATTCCAACACTTGTTCTTTTAGTATTAGACGATTTTACAATACCATCCTGATCAAGATGACCGATGGATGCTCTAAATCCAGTATTTTCTCCACCACCTGAAAAACTTACTGCATGATTTTGACCAAACCCATTTTGATAAATCTGATCCTGCCAGTCTGTATTTGAACTTCCTAATAAATCAACTCTGTCAGGCGCTTTATCTGTCACTACTTTTCTAAATTCATCTGCACTTAAAACATCCACCATTTTTATAGGGTTAGCAACCGACATCCAGCCATCATAAGTTACACTTCCTTCTCCACCTCTGTTACCTTTTTTGGTAGTAATGATGATTACACCATTGGCAGCTCGTGAACCATAAATAGCTGCTGCAGAAGCATCTTTTAATACGGTAAAGCTCTCAATATCATTTGGATTGATGAAGTTTAAAGGATTTCTTCCACTTTGAAAAGCACCAGGATTGTGGGGAGAATTATCAACAGGAACACCATCAATTACATATAAAGGTTCATTACTTGCTGAAAGAGAAGTTCCTCCTCTAATTCTGATGGATGTCTGACCACCCGGCTCTCCAGAGTTGGAAATAATCTGAACACCAGCAACTTTACCTGCAATTAACTGATCAGCATTTACAATGGCTCCTTTATTGAAACTCTCAGCATTTACTTCCTCAATTACTCCAGTTACATCCTTCTTCTCTTGTTGACCATATCCTATAACAACCACTTCTGAAAGGGACGTGATGTCCAAATCAAGGGCTACATTTATTGTAGACTGATTGGCAACAACAACCTCCTTAGAAATAAACCCTATATAGGAAAAAACCAGAACATCTTCCTCCACTTCTACATTAACTTTAAAGTCACCATTAAAATCAGTTACTGTTCCATTGATCGTTCCTTTCACCAGAATATTTACACCGGGCAATGGTTCTCCATCCTCAGATGAAGTTACTGTTCCTGACACACTACGCTGAATTGGATTAAGTACTTCTTCTACCATTGCAGTAGGACCAACTTCTTTTTCACTAATGTGAATATTATCGTTGACACGCTTAAATTTCAGGTTTGTTTCACTGGAGATTTCTCTTAGCAAATTGGCAAGTGATTCTTGGTGTTTGTTCAGTGTTATACGCTTTTTTTCCAGCGTTACATCATGAAATGAAAAGTAAAAATCACTTTTACTCTCAATTTCTGACAATGCTTGTTTAAGGGTAACATCTTCCATATTTACAGAAAGATATACATCTTCAATACTTACAGGTTGTGAATGCCCACTTTTGGCTAAGATGAAGCTGTAGCACAAACCCTGAATTAACATTCCATATATTGCATATTTCGACATAAGCCAGATTTGTCGGATTACATTCAATTTCATATTTTTACAATGTTTTGATGAGAAATTATTTTTTTGTCAAAGTGCGCCCACCCTTACAATCTGCTTTGAATACCGAGGCTAAGGGAAAACCGAGCAATTGTAAGATGAAGGAATCAAGTCAGTTACTACCAAGTAACTGGCTTTTTTTATTAGAGCTTGTTTAGTATTTAAACCAGCTCTCTCTCAGGAGGGGAATGTAGTTTTGTTTTCATATTTCATATTATTTTTAGTAGTTAATTTTTTTATTTAAAATCTGCAATTACAATAGCAGGCCAAATCAGTTTTAAAACCAATTCAATCACTAATTGATAATTACATTGCCTTTTTCAATATTAAATTTGAAACCAGAAGTGAAACTAATGCCTTCTAATACTACCTCCAGAGATTCATTTTCAAATCTTCCTGAATATCCTTTCACCAGTTTGGGTTGCTTGTTAATTATAAAATTAACCCCATACCATCTTTCCAGTTTATTCCTGATTTCTTCGAAGTTTGCATTTTTGAATAGTAGTAAACCATCTTTCCAGCCCAGCTCGTCCTCTAACTGAAATTCTTGCTTAACCAGATTGTTTTTTTCTTTATTTAATGATGCCATTTCCATCGGATTTAGCACCATTCCTATATCCGCATTAACTTTGTTTTTCACCCTCACTTTGCCTTCTAATAAAGCCACCTTCATTTCTTTTTCATTAGCATAAGCTCTCACATTAAAAGAAGTTCCTAGTACTGTAGTAGAAAGATTTACCGAATAAATGGTAAATGGTCTGGTAGAATCTTTTGCTACTTCAAAAAAAGCTTCTCCTTCCAAATAAACTACCCTTTTATCATTAGCAAAGTTTTTTGGAAACCGTAATTTACTCTCAGAGTTCAATTTAATTTTCGAGCCATCTTTTAAAACTAAAGTGATTTTTTCACCCCTATCCACTACTTTTTCAACCCATACTACTTGCGAAAGGTTCTCTTGTTTATTTCCAAAATCGAAAATTTCACTTTTCCAGAAAATAAAAGAAACAGCCACCAGCAATAACAATGATGCAGCAATTTGCAATGCACTTCTTGATATTTTAAAATTGATTACATTTTCACTCTTATCCCTAGTCGTTAAAAAATTATCCTTAGGCTGAATGGCTGTTCTTAGTCTATGTAAATCCTTCTGATATTTATAATCGTCTAACTTGTGAGTATGAAAATTTAAACCACACAAAACACTTTTCGCCTCTTCTGCAGTGACAAGGTTTTCAGGATTAGATTTCTTCCAGTTTTCCCAAAAAGCCACAGCCTCCTCCGATTCATTCCTTACAAATTCCTGAAAGGATTCATCGGCTAAAAAATCTTCTAAAGTATATTGTCTGTAGTCTTTCACGATTTATTTAAATAGTTAATCAAAGTTAACTGTGTATTTTTTTGCTTTAAAAAGTTGATAGAGCAAAATATTTCCCTAAAAAAAACAGCACTAGTGTTTAAGTATTTGGAATGATATTTTTTCCAACCTTTATATCTATCTCTTCATTTGATAAATTTTGTACTGGGTATTTTTAAAGTTTTTTTAAATTATTTATAAACCACTGATTATCAGTACTAAAAAATTAACAGAAAAACTAAAAACAACAGAAACTCCTTCATTTTCTTCAAGGATTCACTTACCAGATTCCGTACAGATTGATAGTTAATTTGAGAAACTTCAGCAATTTCTTTATAAATTAAGTTGCTGTAAAACTTGAGATAAACCACCTCTTTTTGGCGGGGGGAAAGTGCCTTCAAAGCCTCTGAAACTTTTTGAGCATGAAATTCTTTATATTCCTTGCCAATAAGGAAATCTTCATGGGAAATAACCAGGTCCAATTCCTGCCCATTGCTTTCGCCAGTCATCCGATGGTGTTCCTTAATTTTATCAATTAGTATATTTCTTAGGAATTTGAATAGATAGGGTTTAAAATTTTCAAGGGATTTCAGTTTTCCTTTTTTCTCCCATAGTTCGAGGAACATATCATGGATACAGTCACGGGAAAGTTCTTCATTAGAGGAAAGCCTTAGGGCATAGTTAAATAATTGGGAATGGTTTTCTTGATAAATTTCAAAAAAAGCATCCTCATCCCCAGACTGGAATTTTTGCCATAATACCTGCAGGTTTTCTTTCTGAGGTTCTTTTTCCATTAATTCGTATCCTGAATTGTTATTAGTTTGCACAAATATAAATTCAAAGAAGCATAGATTTATTAAAAGGCAGCATCTTTATAATTTCTGTAACAACTCATATTAAAATATTCTGTTTAATTTTAAAAAAAATGAGAAATCAAATAATTGGTCCAGCTAACTTTAATAACAATCCTTATCAAACTAATTAGCTTTCAAAGCTTTTTATTTACTTTCATTCTATTCTCAATAAAAAGTTCTAAAAGTGTCAGCAATTTCTTTTTAGGAAGCTTTTTAGTGGTTCTGGCAGTTCAAATGATCCTTATATTTTTAGGTGATTTTTATCAAAACCTTCTTCCACTCAATTGTGTTTTCAGCTTTTGTATAGGGTATTGCTATACCATTATACCTATTCCCTCATCTTTAAGGAGTTTAAGCCAGGGAAGTATTTCCAATCTTTATAGTACTTCCTCTTTGCTTCAGAATTTCTTCCTCAATCAAAAAGGGGAAATTATTACCAATAACATTTATGCTGAAGCATTAGAAAAAATGTTAGTGAAGGTTTTGGAATGATTTATCTCAAAAAAGGCTTAATCCGGAAATGATTAAGCTTTTTTTTAATTATGAATCCTGAGTTTATTCAGGCTTCTAATAAAATCTTCCGGATCCTGTGTCCCTATGATAACATTGGAACCATCCAAAAGATGAAGTGCAATGCCTTTAACACCACTTATAGAAAAGGTTTGTCCATTTTTACTTTTTGTAATTCCTCTCCCTCCATTTTCCATTGGATTGTAGGTGATGGCTTTGTAAGTGCATATCTCACTAAACGGAATAAACTTTACATCCGACTGAATCAACCAAAAGTTCAAATAAATACCGTCTTCCTTAATGACTGTTTCCAATTCCATTTTATAAAATAGAAACACCAGCCCCAAAAGAAAGACAGAGGTAAGCACCAGTAAATAATCGTCCATTTGGACTAAATCAAATGGAATACCTGAAATTACCTGCCGAATTGCCCCATACACAAATATACTTGTAGTAGGTAATAATACTCCCCATAACCACTCTGACCTGAACCTTTGATTTTCAATATAAATGATTTCACTCTCCATAGTTTTTTGGGTTTTGAGATATAGTAAACTACTATTGATTTAAATGGAGAATTTATTATAAGTATTTGAATTCTAAGTAGCAAACAACTTACATTTTTCCATACCAATAAAAATAGTTGATAATACCGAAAACATGAAATCAGAATGGTTGAAATACTTGTTATTGGGATGATAAATCGACTTTACCCACTGCCCTCACAGGTTTTTTCATTATCATCCTTAAGCTGGAATTTAGGATTTCACCCATATTTCGGCAAGCAATAAATTCCGAATCCTTGTATAATTCTGCTAGTTCGTATTTTAATTGATCTACATTTTCTTCAGTTGAAACACTGTCTTGAGACATGGTTTTAACCAAAGCGTTCAATTGTAATTCCGAGTTTCTAATTCTATTGGCAATTCTGCTCCGTTCTTCCTTTTGGTATTGAAGTTCAACTTCAGGTTTCATATTTTTAAGACCAAGGTCTATTATTGGATAGTTTTCTTTGAAGAACTGAGGCATATAGATCGATTTCCTACCATCAAAAGACTGTTGATCAAAATCTATAGCCCTCATTCTGTAATAAACCTCATCGAAATCTGGTATAATTTCTACCACAAAATTATCCCCCCGGATATCTCCCAAAAGCTGCACCAGGCATCTTTCATTGAATTTCACAAATTCTTTTGCCAATCTACCGGCATTCACTTTCTTGGAAATTACATAATCATTCACAAAGGAATCTCCGGGAATTCCAGGAATGTGTTCCTCCAACAATGTATTTCCCTTTACAAGATAATTAATTTTATTTGGAGATAAAAGATGTTCCAACTCCAAACCATAAATTCTTGAAGCATCGGCCTGCTTGATGTAGAAATAATCAAAAAGATCATTCATTTTGTTAACTATTCTAACACGGAATGGCTTTGTATTGCCATACATACATAAGTCCACTCGGTCTATAAATAAGTGCTCCATAATAGAGGTATCTCCATCTGCTTTCATTATTGCATAAACCTGCTTTAAGCAAGCCTGAATGTGCTCATTATCAGCTTGTGAATAAAATACGGTTTCCCAATATGTATCATTTCCATTTTTGTCCTCCAAATTGATAGAACTGGTATAATGGAATAAATCAGAATAAGTAATTGGCACTTCAATTTCCCTATGGTGATTCACCAAAAATCTTCTAAGAGAAGTACTTATCGGATATACAGGTTTTTTTGTGGTAATTGCTGCCATGATAAAATGTTTTTAGAGGTAAATATTTCTATATCAAAAATCCAGTATATAATTAGTTTGATTGAGAAAATTTATTGGTATTGTAAATTTTAAAATAAAAAAAGCAGGGCCTCAAAAAGGTGCTAGGTTAAAACCTAATCCTTGTTTTCGAACCAGGATAAGGCTTTTATTAGATAGTATAAAAAAATGACCCTGCCTTTATAACTTTTAGTTTAGTTTGTCCCAAAATTGATTGTTAACTCATTTCGGGTTTAATCATTTCCACCCATTTTGCCACTCTTTCATCAGTCAGGTTAGCCTGGTTATCTTCATCAATGGCCAGACCCAAAAATTTGCCATCCTTCATTCCTTTTGATTCTTCAAAATTATAACCGTCAGTCGGCCATAACCCTACAAGAGTGATATCCTTATCTTCAATTTTCTCATAAATAAGACCCATTGCATCAAGAAAGGTATCAGGATAACCATCAGCATCTCCTGTTCCTACGAAAGCCACTTTTTTACCATCAAAATCAGCATCTTCCAGTTCATCAATAAAATTATCCCAGTCTTCCTGCAGTTCCCCTATTTCCCAGGTGGATGAAGCCAGAATCACGTTATCATAACTATCAAAATCCTCAGCTGAAGCTGATTCTACATTTACTAGCTCAGCTGCTGCTTCACCTCCTAATTTTTCCTGTATTTTAGTTACAACTCTTTCTGTATTACCTTCAGTAGAGCCATAAAATATTCCTATTTTTCCCATTGCTTTATATTTTAAATTAAATTTTGACTTTTTTTAAATTCTATAGATATTTACCATCTGTCTTCCCAAGAAATCTCTTTATTTCCTTTTGGATGAAATGTTTCAAAATTTTCTGATTTCATCAAGATATCCACATATTGAGCCCTCTTGTAAGTAAATGGAGATGGGTCATTTTTAGCAGAAAGCTTTCCCTGAAAGTCTTTTATAGATTTATATCCTTTGGTATTCATCCATTTTTCAATATCTGCTATGATTGTGCTCAAATATCCAATTCCTTTTTTGTAAAGGGCACTCACCACCTGAACAGTATCAGCACCAGCCAACAGGGTTTTAATAGCATCTTCACCGGTGTGAATTCCGGTGTTACTACAAATAGAACCACCAATGTGTCCGTACAATAAGCCTGCATACCGAATAGCTAATCGGTTGTCATTTTGGGAACTAAAATTATAAGGGAAATGATGTTCTTCTTTTTGAATATCAATATCAGGCTGGAATAACCTGTTGAACAGAATAAATGCACTTGCTCCATTGCGGTCCAGCTTTACGATATGTTTTAGGGTATTGGTATAAAATGGACTTAATTTTACACTAACAGGTATTTTAACTGCTGCCTTCACCTTCTTTAAAATATTTACCTGCTCCGCTTCTATATCTTTTTCTGCTTTTAAGAAATCTGTATTGTTGGCATAAAAATTCAACTCCAATCCATTTACACCAGTCGCTTCCAGTTTTTTAGCATATTCCACCCAGGAATCCTCATAAACAGCATTAATGCTCGCAATTAATGGAATTTTCACTGCTGCTCTTGCATCTTTTAGGTGCATGATATATTCCGCAGGACCAGCATGTTCGAGATCGGGGAATAAAGTAGCATGCTCAGGATCCCAATCCTGATAAGTATCCAGTTGGTTTTGCATTTCCAGAGATTCTAACTGGATTTGTTCTTCAAAAAGTGATTTATAAATAATTGCGGCAGCCCCAGCCTCTTCTATTTTTTGGAGATTTTTCACATCCTGTACCAGGTTACTTGCACCCACAATTACAGGATTTTTGAGGCTGATCCCCATATATTTTGTTTTCAGATTTGCCATTTTAAAAATTGTTTTGGGTAATGAAAAATTGGACATCTACTACGGTTATCATAAACTGTGGAGGATTATTAAGCCTCCACAGTCAAACCATTAAAGCTTAGTTATCTGACAGATTCTTTAAATCGTTGAATCTTCGTTCATTATCAGTTTTAGCCAATTTTTGAAGACGTTTGGCTTCTTCAGGATTCGCCATCTGAAGTGTTTTATATCGGATTTCATTTCCAGAATAATCTTTGAAATCCATTGTGGCTTCTTCAGTTTCCCAAACAAATGGATTTTCACCACTTTCTAATAATTCAGGATTAAAGCGATACATTGGCCAGTAACCCGATTGCGTAGCTTTTTCAGCTTGTTTCTTATTGAACTTCATGTCATAACCATGAGCAATACAAGGAGAATAAGCAATCACGATAGATGGACCATCAAATTTTTCCGCCTCAACCATTGCCTTGGCAGCTTGTTCTCTATCCATTCCATAGTTTACACAAGCGACATAGCATGACCCATAAGTTGTCATCATCATGCCCAAATTCTTTTTCCCTACCTGCTTGCCATTAGCAGCAAACTTGGCCACAGCGCCTCTTGGTGTAGCTTTAGAAGCCTGTCCTCCGGTATTGGAATAAACTTCGGTATCCA
>JAHQVQ010000342.1 GCA_019634305.1 Flammeovirgaceae bacterium
AGGCTATAATTTTTTTTGAAAGCAGCGCTATTGGAAAATTTTATAGTGAACTGAAGTTCCCTAACCGGGCAGACGCTTCTGTGTCATTTTGCTGCCGAAAGGATAAAATTTAAACATGCTCTTCTAATGCAAAAAAAAAATGCCGGTCATAGACCAGCATTTTTTTACTTTCACCTTATCCTTATTACCAAAACATAAATTCTTAGATTAAAAGAATGTCTTTTATATATATAATTTATATAACTCTTTATCCAAATTTGCTTTCAATTTTTAAACCCGCTTAAGAGATTATCAATTGATTACATTACAAACATATAGCAATTTTAAACTTCTTGTGCTGAATTAATATTAATGAATTATTAATTTAATGTTACATAAAATAATTATTATTAATTTAATGTTACAGAAATAGCTATTTTCATATAGCTTAATTGCCTTGGCAAATTCTATAGTATACATTAATTGAATACTTTTATATAGGTGTTTGTGTAAATTTTATACAATATTATACCTTGAAATAGTTAGATATATTTAATTAAATTCTAAATTGATATTCATTTATATATTTGCTTATACAGTTTTGCGAATTGGATATGTTAGTTTTTAAAGTTTTTGTGGATTATCCATAGATTTTTTTCCTGGGAATTACTTTTTTCCGAAGGAAAACATCTTTTTCCTATTTTTGAAAAAAAGTAAAAATGATTTTAAGTATAGAAACTTCTACTCCTGTTTGCTCAGTTGCACTTCATGATGGTGGAAAATTAATTTCGCACACTGCACTTTACCAGGAAAAGTCCCATGCAGGGTTGTTAGCTGTCTGTATTGATCAACTTTTAAAAAATGCCGGTTTGACTACTGGAGCTTTAAAAGCTGTTGCAGTTTCTAAAGGACCAGGTTCTTATACAGGGCTCAGAATTGGCACCTCCACAGCCAAGGGAATATGTTTTGCCGAAGACATTCCCCTGATTGCCACAGATACACTGGAGGCAATGGCTTTGGAAGTAGCTGAAAAAGTCGGGAATACTTTATCTGAAGATTCTAATTCAATTCTTTGTCCAATGCTTGATGCCCGAAGAATGGAAGTTTATGCGTCCATTTATAATTTAAATATGGAGAAATCAAAAGCTGTTGATGCAATTATTATTGAAGAAAATTCTTTTGAGGATTTGATCATGAAAACTGATAATTTCTTTTACTTCGGGTATGGCGCAGAAAAATGCCAGACTGTATTAAATAAGGAGAAAGGGTTCAGGTTTATTCCTGGGATTGATCCTTCAGCTGTATACTTAGGAAAGGTGGCTAATGGTTTATACGAAAAGGGTGAATTTGCGGATTTAGCCTATTTTGAGCCATTTTATTTAAAAGAGTTTCTCACTAAAAAGTCAACGAAAAATTTATTAGGCTGAAAAGTTCATGTTTTCCTTAAAATCAGATCACCAAATTGAAACTTATTGAATCAAAAAAGTGCTTCTTTTGAGGGAAATTGCTTACCCTCAAATTTTTAAGCTATTTTTGGAGACCTGATCAATATATAAATACCAATTATTTAACAAATTTAGACAGAACACTGCGAGTTCATATTTGAAAGGAGATTAAAGAATACACAATGAAAGTTGAAATAATGGACACCACCCTGAGGGATGGGGAGCAGACCTCTGGTGTTGCATTTACTGCTCTTGAAAAATTAAATATTGCCAAAATCTTATTAGAAGAGGTAAAGGTTGATCGAATTGAAGTAGCATCTGCTCGAATTTCTGAAGGCGAATTTGAAGGTGTGAAGAAAATTGTAGCCTGGGCAGGTGAAAAAGGACATTTAGAGAAAATTGAAGTACTTGGTTTTGTTGATGGCAACAAGTCCTTAGACTGGATTCATCAGGCTGGTGCTAAAGTGATTAATCTGTTGTGTAAAGGCTCTTTAAATCACCTGGAAGGTCAGTTAAAAAAGACAAGAGAACAACATTTATCCGAAATTAAATCGGCAATTTCATATGCCGATAGCCTTGGAATTAGTGTAAATATATATTTAGAAGATTGGTCCAATGGAATGCGAACTTCTCCCGAGTATGTATTTTACATGTTAGAAGGGCTAAAGAATGAAAATATAAAGCGGTACATGTTACCCGATACATTGGGGGTTTTAAATCCTTTTGATTCCGCAACTTATTTTAAGGAAGTAGTATCCAGGTTTCCCGATCTTCATTTTGACTGCCATACCCATAATGATTATGATTTGGCTGTGGCAAATGTAATGGCTGCGATTCAGGTAGGAGCGAGAGGAACCCACACCACAGTAAATGGACTTGGAGAAAGATCTGGAAATGCTCCTTTAGCAAGCGTAATTGCCGTTTTGCATGATCAACTAAGACGGGAGACTTCTATAGATGAAAATAAACTGAACAAGATTAGCCGAATGGTGGAGGCTTTTTCAAGTTCAAGAATTCCCACAAACAAACCGATTGTTGGAGAGCATGTTTTCACCCAGACTTGCGGGGTCCATGCCGATGGAGATAGCAAAGGAAACTTATATGTGAGTGAACTGACTCCAGAAAGATTTGGAAGGGAAAGAAAATATGCTTTAGGAAAAACTTCTGGCAAGGCAAGTATTAAAAAGAACCTGGAAGAATTGGGCATCACCCTATCTCCCGATTCCATGCAAAAAGTGACGAGAAAAGTGGTAGAACTTGGTGATAAAAAGAAAGGAATTACCAAAGAAGATTTACCTTATATCATTTCCGATGTACTTGGTAGTGAGATTATAAAAGAGAAAATTCTAATTAAGAATTACTGCCTTACGCATGTTCACGACCTAAAACCAAGTGCTACTTTAAGTATTGAGATAGATGGGGAAACTTATGAGGAAACTTCCACAGGTGATGGCCAGTATGATGCTTTCATGAAGGCCCTCAAAAGAATTTATAAAAGATTAGGAAAAGAAGTTCCTACGCTTTTGGATTATACAGTAACTATTCCCCCAGGAGGAAAAACAGATGCTTTGGTAGAAACTATAATTACCTGGTCGAATGGCAAGGAATTTATCACCAGAGGTTTGGATTCTGATCAGGCTTCAGCGGCAATTACTGCCACATTGAAAATGCTAAATGTGATAGAGAAAGATTAAATGAAGCAAATCCACAAATAGAAAAAACCCGAATCAACCTTATTTTGATCCGGGTTTTTTATTTTATTCATGATCCCAAATTACCGCAGGAAATCCATTTTCCTTCTTTTCAGAAGCCTTTCCAGTGGTAGTAACATTTATCTTTTTCTTAGCTTCTTCCAGACTGATTTTTCGGGAATCGTAATACTCTAAAATTGATTTTTTGATGGATAAAACAGCTTTGGATGGAATTTTACAGGCTTTGCAGGCGGGAATTTCCACCTCAACCAACAACATTTCATCTGCATTTACACTTCTAAGTGTTCTGCCATATTCCACCATTCCCGCTTTTATATTCTCCAAAAATATGGGGTAAGCTTCTTCCATTTCTTTATCTCTTTTCTCACTTAACTCAGTACCATTTTTTATGGTGATCGCTATATCATCCTTGTCTTTTCCATTTTCCCTATTTCTTACTACAACCTGGCTGGGATAATGAAGATTGATTTTATAAACTACTCCAAATCCACTTAAGACCTGAAAGTTGACAGAGGATTCCTCTCTGCTAAGAAAAGGTTTTCCCGAAGTAGTGAACATTCCCTTTTGTTCATTTTCAAAAATACTATGGAATATTTTAGATAAAACTTTGTATTCAAGTTGCTCATCTGTGTTTTTACCAATGGTTTTAATATCGATCTTTTTTTCAAAAACTTCTTTGGTTAGTTTTCCCAATTTAAACTGTACTATATCCTTGAATTTAACTTCTGCAGTTATTTGATCGGTAGATTTAGATTCAAACCCATTGGTAGAAGCAATTACAATATCTGAATTTCCATTTACACGATAAGTGTTAAATCCATTACCAGGAGAATTTTTTTGATCAAACTGGATAAATATTTTTTCATCAGGATTTAGCCCACTTGCCAAATCTCCATATAGGGAGAGAAAAGATTGCATCAGCGAAATAACTTCCTCATTTTTTGCCTTAGTTAAACTATCAAAATCTATTTTATATGAATATTGGCTATCTCTATTACGTTCAGTATTCCTTCCGTTGGAAATGGTATAGCTTGTAGAATAAGTCAAAGCTCTATTTCTGCTAATTTTAGGTGTTTTTAACATAATCCCATAGCCTTTAATGTAACTCGCTTCAGCTTTGGTATTACCAAAACGACTGTTCCCATCACTAAATTTGGACGTGAATAATTCGGTTAAAATTTCTTCCATTACTTTCAAATCCCTTTCCATTCGTTGATCCTGCCCAAATGCAGTAGAAAAAACTGTTAGGAGTAATATGGTAATTAAGCTATATTTTAGGTTTTTCATTTTTGTCTGAGTTTGATAGTTTAAAAATTTTTATCGCTCTTCATTCAGCTGGGTAATGAGTTTGGTGATCATAATTTCAGTTTCTTCCTGTTTCAGGTCTGTTCTGGATTTAAGGTTATTAATAGCATACTCAATTACCTCAAGATCTTTTTTCCTTTTGCCTTCCAGATAATCATTAAAGTTGGTCAGCATTTCCTGGGCATAGACTTTTTGTTGCTCATTCGAATATTCCAGCAACTTGATCATGGCAGTATAATTATCTTCTCTTATCTGATTAATTAATTCTGTCATTTCCTGATTTGGAATTGGCTTTTGAGCCAACTGAATTGATTTTTGTTGTGAAATAGAAATTTTTAAAGCATTCACTTCATTATGAATATTTGACTTCCAATCTTGCATTTCCAACAATTCATTTTCTTGTTTTTCTTTCAATACTTCAGCAACAAGCATTTTTAAATACTCTTCCTGATCCTGTAAATTTTGAATCGAATAAACCGGGTCATTTTCAATAGCTGGTGGTGTTTTTTGATCCTGAAAACCGATTCTCAATTCATTATTTTCAATTTCAAAATTCAATTGCCAAACCACTACACTAATCAGGATGACTAATAAGGCAGCTGCAACTCCAGACCATCTTTGCCAAAATACCTGTGGATTTTTTTGTCTTGTAAATCCAGAATGATCAGTATTCAAAATGAATGGCTGGTTAACTGGAACATCTTCCAAATGAGAAAGTAAACTTCTTGTATTTTGAAGTGCTTCAAATTCCTTCAAAACTTCAAGATTTTCTTCCAGATAAGCCTTTACCTTATTATTTTCCTGTTCATCCAGCTCCCCGTACAAATAGGAAATCAAAGTCGATTGATCAGGTCTATTGCTCATAATTGATAGTTTCTTTTATTAAGTAGTAATTTAAAATTAACCGTGTATTATTTTGCCGTAAAAGACTGATAGAGAGATTACTATTCCTCAGAAATAATAGCACTGGTGCTTAATATTCCATTTATTCAAGATGGCTTTAAGTGATTTTAATCCATAATAAAGCCTTGATTTGACTGTGTTCTCCGAAATATTTAGGACTTCGGCTATTTCCTTAAATTTCAAACATTCATATTCTTTCATAATGATCACCGCACGCTGGTCTGAATTTAATTTGCCAAGTGCTTTTGCCATTAATTCAGCTAATTCGCCTTTCTGAAAACTTTTCTCTGGATCGTCCAAATCGCTTTCATAAGCATTGAAAACAAATTCTTCTTTTTCAGTTTTAAAATTGACAAAAGGTAAAATCCATTTCTTTTTTTGCTTTCTATCTTCTTCCCGACAATAATTTAAGGCTATTTTATAAAGCCATCCTTTAAACTTTTGCGGGCTTTCCAATCGAACCAGGTTTTTATGAATTGCAATAAATGTTTTCTGTGTGATATCCATTGCCTGATCATGATCTGAAAAGTACTTATACCCAAAATTGTAAATCCTTTTGTACCACCCGCCAACAAGCTTGTTAAAGGCAATTGTATCTCCTTTTTTTGCTTTTAAAATGAGTATTTCAGTTTGGTCGGGCACGCTAATGGTATTAAATTTTTCTGAATTTCGTAATTTGTTTATTTAAGGATGAAACCCATCAAAAAAAAGTTTTAAATTGATTGAAATATTTTGTTATTTCAAGCTGATTATTTTTTATTAATTTACAATATTTTGAAAATCAATCTCTTAACTCTAATCTAACCTCAACTCCATGAATGCTGCAGAATTAATCCAGTCAATTGTAGAAAATCTTCAGAAAAATTCCAGTGTAAAAACTGTATTTGGTGAACCATTCGAAATAAAAGGTAAAACCTTTATTGAGGTTTCCAGTGTGGCTTATGGTTTTGGCGGAGGGGGAGGAAATACAAAGTTTAAGGATATCACCGAAAATAATAATGGTGGTAGTGGAGAAGGACTAGGGTTGGGCGGAGGAATTACTGCTCACCCAATTGGAATGTTGGAAATCACTGAAGAAGAAACAAAATTTATCCCGATTGAAAACAGAAAAAAGATAATAAAAGCCTTTCTTTTTGGAATAGTTGGAGGGATCGTCTTTAAAAAAATCCTTTAACATCAAATTATTACCGATCTTCTCATATTTGATTTAGAATGGATTAGAAAAAAAGTACATTCAACTAATGTTTTTTCACCTTAATTGATCATATATTCCAATTTATCAACTCGCATAATAAAACAACTACAATTCCACATCTTAATTTTTTTTATAACTTACAACAATCAGGATAAAGCCAATTTTTTGGCTAGTCTCAAAGCAATATCCTAGGGCTTTTTAAGCAAAATGGGGTTTGATTTTTTTTTCAGAATTCCTAAGCCTAAAAGCTAATGTCAAATTAATTACCTAATATGATGTATGCGAATAGATTACTACCACTAATTATTATTGGCTTTTTTCTGGTGCACTTTGGAGCAGTAGCTCAATTGCAAAGGGTTCAGAAAGTTGAGTTGGAAATTGGCAATATAGGAAACAATTACCGTCTGATCGACCTTGATTTTGAAGGAACAGTTTTCCTTTTTATAAATGATGTTCAGGAGAACAAATCCTTATTAAGAGTTGTGAAATACAACCCTATGCTGGAAAAGAATTGGGAAAGAAGTTTTTTTATCGATTCCTGGTTTCAGATGAAAGAAGTAAAACAGGCAGGATCGCATATCTATATCCTTGGTAAAAAAAACGAAGAAGCCTTTGAATTATGGGACTTGGATTTAAACCAAAAGGAGGTTAAAAATCTTGCCTTCAATACGCTGGAAGATTTTACTATTACCCATTTTGAAGCTACAGAAACCCAATTGATTTTAGGTGGGAAAATGCAAAATCATGCATCTGCTTTTAGATATGATTTGGCTACAAAAAAATCTAATTTTCTATTCCACAATTCCCGTGATAAATCAGAAATTCAATCTATTACATTGGATAATGATGAAAACCTGGTGAGTTTTTTCCTGAAATCACCCAAAGGTGCCCTACATCCACAAATCTATGTCAATAATTACGATCTGGATGGAAGAACACTTTTCCATTACAGTTTTGACATTCCCTCTACTTATTTCCTACTCAACCATCAGGTCACGGTAATGAACCAGAGTGAGTTGCTTATTACAGGAGCATATGGAAATAAAGCTGATGGTTATAATGCATTAGGCATTTATTCCATGCATTTGAAGGACCGGGAAGTACATTCTCTGAAATATTATGACTTCGGAAGGTTTAAGCATTTCTTTAAATTTTTACCAAAAGAGGAAAGGGAAAACCTGGCTGTGAAAATTGATAGAAAAAGGGCAAAAGAAAAACCATTAAATATTCAATATGCCATTATGCCAAAAGCTGTGGATAAAACGGAAGGTTTTTATGTGTTGACAGCCAATGCCTATGAAAGTATAAAAATGGATGGTGATATGATTTTCAGATATATCAATACCTTTTCTCTGGGATTTGACAGGAATGGAAATTTGAGATGGGATAATTCTATTTTTTATCCGCATGAGGAATTGGTTTCAACCGAACCTTTTGACCTGACCGATATAAAAGCCAGTAATGGACAACTAACTTTCATTCAGAAAATCAACAACATTTATCGCTTTAAAACTTGTGGTTTAAAAGATTATACAGAAAATTTCAGAGAGTTCTTTTTGGGAGAATATGAAGAATTACTGGAAATCCATACCTATTTCGATCAGAAACTTTACCATACCAAAAGTGGAAACTTCTATTATACAGGAATAGAAGACAGGGTAAATCGAAAAAACATGACCTCCAGCAAAACCATTTTTACCATTTCAAAATTTATGGTGAATCCGGAGTATTGAGATTCAAATAATAACTAGCGCAAGCATCCGCTTGTGCTTAAAAATGATTTTCAGCGTCTCGCTGGATTTTGTCAATTTCAAAAAAAGCGTTAATATGCCTGGGCTTTCCGCTGTTGTTGTAGTTTCCCTAAAATTCCTATCAAGGCTGTTATCCAAATAATGCCCATACTCAACCTTGTATTTATTTCATCTTTAGTGGCTTCTTTATCTACAATCCAGGCGGAAATCCAGATACTGAATTCATATAATAAATAAAGAGGAAGCGCAAGGAACAACTGGGAGGTAGGCTCAGGAGGAGTAATGATGGCGCTAATGACTAATATCGTCACTACAGCATGCTTCCTGAAAGACCGTAACATTTTTGGATTAACTACTCCAATTTGAGATAAAAATAAAATCACAATGGGTAATTGAAATGCAATGCCACAGCTTAAAACCAACATGGCAACGGTTTCCACATAAGAAGTCAGATCAATTTCATTGAGAATATTGCTGGTTTCTACAATCTGATAATTACCCAAAAAGTTGATGGCAACAGGCGAAACAATGAAATAACCAAATGATACCCCTACTAAAAATAAGAGGGAAACGAATATGGTAGCGCCATTAGTAGCTTTTATTTCATTATCATATAATCCGGGTTTTATAAATCGCCAGATTTCCCAAAAGAGGTAAGGAAAGGCGAAAACCAACGCCAGTACAAATGAATAAAAAATATGCATGGTAAACTGCCCATGCATTTTCCTATTTTGAACAGCAAAATTTAATTGATCGATACAAAGATCGGGAATGCCAATGGCACTGCTCAGGTTACAAAAAGTGGTATAAGTCACAAATTCTATTTTTGAAGGTCCCATAATTACCGTTTCAAAAAAGAAATTTGGAAAGGAAAAAGTAATGATAAAAAACACCACCAGAGCAATGACAGATCGGATCAAATGCCATCGTAGTTCTTCCAAATGATCTAAAAAATTCATTTCTTTTTCTTTTGGAGCCTGAGGGTTTTCTCCAAATTGTCGGTCTGGTAAAGTAGCCATAAAAAAATAGTTTTTGAGTCGATAAAATTTTGGAATACAGCCTTAAGTTATAAACTTCCTGCTTTAATTTCTAATATTGTAAGCACTTAAGCCTGAAAGTTTTATTTCAACAAAATTTAAAATGAGCCATACTAAATCCGAATTACAAAAGCAGATAGAAGCATTGGGGATTGAAAAAAATGATACCCTTTTAATTCATTCCTCCATGAAAGCCATTGGTGAAGTAGAAAATGGGGCTGGAGGTGTTTTAGATGCCTTTATAGAATATCTGCAAAATGGATTATTGATATTTCCCACCCATTCCTGGAAACAAATAAAAGAGGAAAATGACATTTTTGATCCGCAAACAGAAACTTCTTGTGTAGGTCTTCTATCCAATTTATTTATGAAAAGGGATGGTGTTGTGAGGTCGTGGCATCCTACGCATTCAGTGGCAGCTATTGGGGAAAAAGCAATTGATTATGTAAGTGGAGAAGAACTAATCGGAACGCCTTGTGGTCGTGAGGGTTGTTGGGGAAAATTATATGACCTTAAGGCGAAAATCTTATTTTTAGGCTGTAGTCCAAAATCCAATACCATCTTGCATGGAGTAGAGGAATGGAATGATATTCCCAATCGTTTGTCGGAGCAACCATTAGCAATTAAGATAAAAACTCCAGAAGGAAAACTAATTGACAGGCCACTTTACACTCACGCTTCTCCTATCCCGGATATTTCCAGAAATTATGATAAGATAATGCCAGCTTTACTCAAAAAAGGATATGCAAAAGAAGGTCTAATAGGAAATGCCCATTCTTATTTATGCGATGTTGTGGAAATGGTTGATTTGGTTTTTTTGTTTCTGCAAAAAGATCCCGATCTTTTTATTGATGAAAAGCCCGTCCCGGAAGGTTGGTATTAATTGAGTATATCTATCTTCATCCTCGACACTTTATTAGGAGCTAGCAGAAATTAAGCACCCGTGCTCCACACCGGGTACTATTATTTCCGAGAAATAGTAATCTCTCTATCAGTCTTTTATGGCAAAATAATACACGGTTAATTTTGAATTACTACTTAACTAGGTATTTGTTGGGAAAGGTTAATAATCAAATAGTTTGTTGCCAATTATGCTTTTTAATCAATAATATCCAATGCAACTTCTAGTTCTTTATCTCTATTTTGAATAATAATGTCTCTATGGTTATAAATTACTTTATAATCAGTTGTTACCCCTCTTCCTTCTATCGTTGTATTCACTGCATTTACAATTTTAAATTGTGGTATCTTAACTCTAATTCCAGTATTTGGTAAGGTTAAAATTAATTCACCATTACTTGTATTTCCTATTGCTGTACCACCAGTTTCTTCGCCAATAAATATTCCTCTATTATAGTTTCTTGCAATGGCAGCGAGGTCTGCAGCTGCGGAAAATGTATTTCCGTTTACTAGGAAAATTACTCTCCCATTGTACGTTGGGAGGTTTCTTTCATGAATACCTAAAGTGGGGTGGGTATTGTTTAGCATACACCTTCCAGCCGAATCAACCTGAACGATCTTGTGCATAAGTTCATTTAATGAATTATCCTGATCTGTGAATGCCAAAAAAGAATAATTATTTGTTGCTGCTTCCAGGTAATCATGAAAATTAAAGGGCTTTGAAGATAAAAATGAATAAAGAAAAATTGCAAAATCATCCCGCCCTCCATTATTATCTCTTAGATCTATTATCAAATTTTGGATATTATTTTCACTTATATTGAGGAAAGAGTTTTTAATCCAAATTTTAAAATCCTGATATTGACTATCGGTGAAACTTCTTACTTTTAAGAGTGCTACCCCTGGTTTTATTATTTCATATTGATTGGTACCATTTGCCTTTTCTTTATGAGAATAGTAATCCGAAAGAGAAATTCCTGAAATATTTAAATTTAATATTTGACCATCATGCATTTTTAATTCGATTGAAAATTTATCCTTCATCTCATAGTAAATGCTATAGAGCCTTGAAAATTCTTGTCCAAAGATTTGATCTTTCGAAGTTTGAATGTATCCGTCTGAAGACAGATGTTTATCAATTGTTTTTTTTATACTCTTTATAGTCTCACCATTTACAGATATTATTTGGGATCCTTTTTTAAGGGTGTCAGAGAAAATATAATCTTTCGATAAATACAATTTTCCATTTATAAATTTGGTTTGCAAAGGGAAATAAAAATCACGATGATCATAAAATGCATAATATTCTTCAGATAACAAACCTTGGGTATGTCCACAATTTATTCTGGCAATTAATGGTGTCAACAATTGGTAAAACTCCACTTCAGTTAGTCGTGCTGAAATATTTTGATAGGTACTATCAAAATATTTTGAAAATTCGGATGGTGTGGTATAAAGGTAAAGTGAAGGGTGTCCTTCCTCTAAGCTCTTTTTAAATAAAAGGAAGTCCTGTTTGAGTTCTTTGGTTTTGTAAGTTCTCGTTGGATTATATAGAGTATACTTGCCATCACTTGAATTGAATTGCTCATATAAATCCTGTTTTTCTTCAAGTTCCTTACTGACCTCTCTAAATAATTGCGTATTTGAAATTGGATGATTTTCCCATAACTCCTGGTTATAAGGTTCTACAATTTTATAAATATCATCCTCCCAGGTTTTAGGTGTTCTTTTAAGTTTGGTTAAAGTAACACTATGAATATTTAGTTCTTCATTTCTCTCAAAACTTGTTATCTTTTTGGCATTTCTAGCTTCAAGAATATTTCCTTTGAGATTCCACAAAAAATAATTTAAGTAGAGTTTCCCATTTATCTCTTTGTATTTTAAAATTAATTGGTCTTTAGTGATATCAGTGATAACATTTGGTGCCCTAGCCCAATTGGGGCGCCCAATATTGTAGTCGCGGTCTACTCTCAAAATTGCATAATCCTTTATTCTAATATAAAAAGTTGCATTATAGTTAGGCCATTGCATGGTTGGATTCTTTGTAGCTGAAATCACAAATACATCTTCATTGTTTAAAATCGAATAATTTTCAAATTTGTAGAAAAAACCTTTCTCAAATCCATTTGGATGAGTAGCCCTTGTTGGCCGTTTAATAAGATCGGGCTTTAGCAATTCATCAGCATTTCTTTTATTGAATTTATCGACCTTCCATTTAAATGTTCGGAAGTCCTTACTTTGCCGTGTGGCTAGATAATCTACAATGCGGCTATTTTTTTTCAAATAGTTTGGATCGTAAATAGCTACAGCAGCTTCGAGTAGTCTTACATAGGCGCCATTTTCCTGATCCGTAATTCTATAAGTTCCTGATAATTTATGTGGTGCTATTCCATAATTATTCTTTCTTTTAGCCATTGCAAGTTTAATAACTTCAACTGCTGGTATTGCACTTACAGTAATTTCATCCAAAGTAAGAACATCTTCTTCCAGATATAAAATTTGATCAGAATGATTTAACATTTCGAATGTGGGTACCTTGTTTGTTTTATATCCAATTGCAGAAATTACGAGCGTATCCGAAAAGTCTTGTTTTTTTATCTGAATACTAAAATCACCTTCTACATCAGAGCTAGTACCCACATTTGACTTTGGATAGTAGATATTTACAAATGGTATTTCTTCCTTAGTTTGAGCGTCTAATATTTTTCCTTTAATAGTAATAATATCACCATGTGATTGACCCATCAAATTACTATTCAATCCAAGTGAAATAACAAAAAATAAAAATGATAGTTTGAGATTCATTTAAGTTATTGTTAAAAAATTATCGGGAAATTTTTGCCGTAAGTACCTGAAAGAGAATATAAAGCGATACAAAAAATATAATACTGGTGCTTACTTTTCTGAATGCTTAAAAAGTTCTGAGCGTTGTATTTTACTTATTCTTTTTCATACCTCATGGGAGGGTGATAACAAATTAATATTAGAAACGACTGACTAGTTTAGATTTTATCCTTGTTCTAAAGAATGTAAAACCCGCTCCATACCCGAAAAAAAAGCTTTTTTTATTCTAGCCCTTATGATGCAAATCATAGTTTCTGGATTTTTTTATGCCCTCTTTTGAGCTACTTTAAGATGCCTTGAAAATGGAAATCTAGGAATCTTTTCTCATTCATTCAAAAGAACATTAAAGTATGAGTTTTTCAAATATTCATAAATTTCATATTCCTGTGATGGGGCTGGCATTTACAATCGATTCCCCAATAAAAGTAGCTCGATTTGGGATTTCTTCAGTGATGTCTATCATAGAAGATAAACTGGTAGAGACAATGCGGAGGCATTATTATAAGGAATTTGGAGAACCTTACCAGATGATCACTTCTAAAGAAAAAGATTTCAGAGCCAAAAGAATTACGGATTACCTGAATCTGGTGAATAGAATAGTGAAAAAGCAGGTGGCTGATATGCAGAAAGGTGATTTCATTCCGGAGTCTGATACCACTAAATATTTCGAACTTTTACCTGATGACAGTAAACTGAAAGCATTATATCAAAAAATGCTTCAAACTTCAGATAAGAGGGAAAAGGAAAGTCTAGAGGTATTTTTAAAGCAACAAATTATAGCGGGAAATATTGATGTGAATATCATGACTAAACTGGACAAGCCCGCAGCTGATCAGGAAATAGCTAATAATTCTGATGCACTTTCTGCATTAAGAGGCTATGCGCTAAGTGGTTTAAGGAATTCTTCTATTGTGCTTTCTGCCGGCTTAAACCCTAATTTATTCAATTACATTGCCCAGTTCAAGTGCTTTAAACCAGATGCTTTAGGTCATATTGAAAAGAAAATTATTCTGAAAGTAAGTGATTACCGTTCTGCTTTAATTCAAGGAAAATTTTTGGCTAAAAAAGGGATTTGGGTAAGTGAATACCGAATAGAATCCGGCTTAAATTGTGGAGGACATGCTTTTGCCACTTCCGGAAATTTAATGGGACCAATCCTGGAAGAATTTAAAACGAAAAGAACAGAACTGGCTCTTAATATTTTTGAGGTTTATAAAAATGCTATTTTATTAGAAAATCAAACAGCTGAAAAACCACTTCCCATAAAAATTACAGTTCAGGGTGGAATTGGTACTTTTGACGAGGACACATTATTGAGGGAATATTTTGGTGCAGATGCAACTGGATGGGGTTCTCCATTTTTAATGGTGCCTGAAGCTACAACAGTTGATACTGATACTTTGGATAAATTAGGAAATGCTATTGAACAGGAGGTTGTTCTGAGCAAAAACTCTCCTTTGGGTGTGCGATTCAATTATTTAAAAGGAACTACTTCAGACCTGGAAAAGCAGGAAAGAATTGCAAAGGGATCACCAGGAAGTCCATGTACTGAGAAACATTTGGTGATGAATACGGAGTTTACAGAACAGCCCATTTGTACTGCATCCAAAAAATACCAAAAATTAAAACTGGAGCAATTAGCCGAATCCGATTTATCAGAAAAGGTTTATGAAAAGGCAAAACAAGATGTTCTTGACGTGGAATGTTTATGTGTTGGGCTGAGTAACCCAGTGGTGAAAACTTATGCCGCTTCATTTGTAAAAGGGTTAACATCGGTCACTGTTTGCCCCGGGCCGAATATCGCTTACTTCTCCAGAAAGGTTTCTTTGAAGGAAATGGTTGATCATATTTACGGTAGGGGAAATGTAATTGATCATTCCAGGCGCCCACATATGTTCATTAAGGAATTGACTTTATATGTTGATTATTTCCAGGAACAGATTGAAGATATTATGCTATCCCTTGATCCAAAGCAAAACCGAAAAAATCAAAAATTCCATAAGGAGATAAAGGCAGGAGTAGATTTTTATAGGAATAAAGCCGATGAATTTTTTAATGATGCTGAAAAGCTGAAGGTGTTTTTAGCGGATTTGAAATTATTAGAAGCCAGGTTGGATGAGTTGAATCCGGTTTTGGCTTGAGGTTAAAAAAGGAAGGCGGAAATTTTAAAATTTCCGCCTTCCTTTTTTTGATTTATAATTTATTCATCCGTTTCATGGCTTTTCCCTGATCGGTAATAATGCCAAGGAAATAAATTCCGGTTGGAAGGTGACTCAAATCCATTTGGATTGCTTGCTTATTTCCATAAACGAAACTTTCCAGTAATTTTCCAGAAGCTGAAAATACATTTATCTCAATGTTTTTAGAGGCGATATTTCCAAATATCAACTCAATGTTTCCATTACTTGGGTTAGGGAACAGAGTAATGGTTTGAGAAAGTTTTTCATCTTCCAAAGCCGTAATAATGAAAGGTAATTCAGTAGAAAACCCTTCACACCCAAAATTATTTTCAAAACCTGCTTTATATAATCCCGATCCACTTACGGATAGAATAGAATCATTTTCATTTGGGATTAATTCTCCGTCCAGGTACCAATTGAAAAATCCGGAATTTGCAGATGACTTAGCCAAGAATGTTGTGCTATCAAGCATGGTTAATTCTATTTCCGGAGTTGGAACTGCTGTAATATTAATGGTATTGGAATTAGCTGAACAGCCATTTTCATCTGTAATAAATACCTTGTAGTTACCAGGCTCATAAGCTATATATTTCGATTCATTTGCAAGCGAAAGTGTTTCTCCATTTCTTCTCCAACTATATTTTCTGCCACTTACTTCCTCGGTTACGAGTTCTATAAAAATATTTTTCCCTTCACAAACCGTAGTGTCAAATTCTGTAGTGATATTCACAATGGTTTGATTGCCACAATCTGCCAATACATTTACCAATTTATTTTGAATGACCAAACCTGGAATAGAATCATTGGTAACCTTGGTGGTATAAATTCCAGATGCTGTTAACACAAAGTTTGAAGTAGAAAATTTGCTTCCTGTTACTGAGTCCAAGGTCTCTCCATCTTTTTCCCATTGGTAAACATTATTACTTCCTCCAATTTCCATGGAAAGGTTAAATTGTGAACCAACCACCACAAGCGTATCATAATTTGGACTGACTGCTTTTTGTGGTGCATAACCTAGGGAATAAGTTGAACCGGATAAATCTAGTGGTTCAATATCCTCAAAAGTGAGTTGATTATTGAAAATATTTAAAAGTTGAAGGTGTGGGCAATTGCTGAAATCTCCAGGTAAATCGAGGATATTATTATTACTCAAATCTAATTCAATGATAGCAATAAGTTGAGATAGGTTTGGACTAATGCCTGTAAGTTTATTATGCGATAAATCCAGTCTTTCCAGATTGGCTAAACCACTCATATTATCCAGAAAATCAATCAATAAGTTTTCACTTAAATCCAATACTTTCAAACTGGTTAACTTTCCAAGTGCTACAGGCAGTTTTTCCAATTGATTATTTTGAAGGAATAAAAATTCCAGATTTACCAATTGATCAAATGACTCTGGCAAGGAGGTAAAAGCATTTCTGGACAGCCATAGTGTTTTAAGATTGATTAAGTTTCCTATCTCTTCTGGCACAGGTCCTTCAAGTCCATTTCTATCCAAATCCAAATAAGTCAGGTTAGTAAGTTGACCAATTTCTGATGGTAATGTTCCTGAAATCGCATTGTTGAATAAATCCAATTTCCTCAATTCGGTTAACTGCCCTAAAGCACCACTTAAGTTACCGGAAATCCCCTCATTGCTTAAGTTAATTTCCACTATCCTGTTATTTTCTTCCACTACTCCCGGCCACGATCCTGCTGGTTCTTCAGGGTTAAAAGCTACTGCCAAATCACCGGTTAGCAAGGAATCCATCACCTGAAGTAAAGCCAGAGAATCCTGAGAATTGATCACATTGACTACCTTTAAAACCATCGGCTGGCTGGTTATCGTAATCCCAGTTGCCAAACTACTGGTTACTTCACAAGTATAAATTCCTGCATTTTCCTTTTTAGCATTGGCAATGAAAATACTGTTTGAATTGGCACCAGAAAGATCAAATCCTCCTCTTTTCCATTGATAACTTTCATTAGAAGTTTTAGCTGGAATAGAGATAGTAATCGGATCCTCGCTATAAACTATAATGGTATCTGATATTCCAAAATTTCCCTGAGGGATATAATTGAACTTGGGAATTTTCCTAACTAAAGGTTCCATGAAATCGAAAGTTAAATTATTCCCACTGATATCCAGAGAATCGAGGGAATTCAGATTGTCAATGGCTTGAGAATGAATATGATTTAAGTTGTAGTCAGAAATATTCAATTCTTTTACACTTCCAGCTTTGACGGTAACACCTTGCCAGGTTTTTACTCTGGTTGATAAATCCCAAGGAAGAATTCCTGCACTGTCGTAAACTGCTATCAAATTAGTAGAGTCGGATAGACTTAATGCAATTTCATCTAAAGCAATGGTAAAACTCTTTTCCAATGTCCCACCATTTTGATCATCAGTAGCTACTCTTATTTGGTAATTTTTCTGATCGGCAAAAAATAAAATATTATTCACTTGAAGTTGATTACCCGAAATACTGAAATCAGCATTATCTGTATCCCCAGTTCCATTTACTAAACTGTAAGTATGGCTGTCAGTAGGGTCAATATCTCCAGTGGTGAATGTTCCTACAAGTGAACCTATTGGAAGGTTTTCAGAAATTAAAGAATTTGAAAGTACCAATTCGAATGGATTATTATTGAAAGTAGTGACCGAACCAGTAAGTGGATTATCGGTTTTATAGTTCGTGAAAATGCCATTACCTTTGTAGGCTAAAATTCTAAAGGTATATAGAGTATCAATGGTTAATCCGGTAATATCGAAATCAGTCAGATTGCCAATTTGGGCAATGGTAAAATCTCCTACAATGTCACCAACAGCATAAGAAGTTCCATCTGCCATAAATCCTGAAGGATTTGGGTCGGTGGAATATAGAATTGCATATCCATCAGCACCAGAAGCAATTGGTGTAAAGCTTCCTGAAATTGTACTCGAAGTAATCGTATCAAATACCAGATTAGTAGGTTGTGCTCCAGGCTCAGTGTCGTATGTGGTGATACTTCCATTCAATGGATTTAAAGTGTAATAATTAATGGTATTTCCAGAACCATTGAATGCATAAATATCATAATTATAAGAAGTTTTTGATGAAACCGAATTATCAACAATTAAAGTATCAGTTTCTATGCTAACAACTGTATTGCCACTAAACACATCTCCGGTAATATATGAATTTCCGCTTGTTGGTAATACTCTTGCTCCGGTTCTTCTTACAACAAGATACCCATCTGGTTGTACCAAGGGTTGGGTAAATTGAAATCCTAGACTGACATCCTGAATGGACGTTACCGTAAAGTTGTCGGGTTGTAAGGTAGGTTTTAATGATAAAGACTCGAAGCTATTTGGGTTATTTACAGAGGAGCTTGTTAAATAATTTGTGGAGATTCCTGCTCCATTGAATTCAAAAATTTGAACACCATAGTCAGTTGCAGGATTTAAACCAGTGATGGTCACTGAATTTCCTGTTCCTGCATACACCACAAAATTTCCACTGCCTAAATCATCACCAATACCAAAAATTGTATTTGGGGAATAACTGTTGAAATCAGCTGGGAATAAATCAACTCCGGAATTTTCCTTGATCGCAACAAGTCTGTTACTACCATTTCCATTATTCCAGGAAATTTCCATTTGGGCTGCAAGCCTGTTTACAGCAATAATATTACTGGCTTGAACAGTTGGTTCGGTTGCCAAGGTAGTAACATTTCCATTTGCCGGACTTGCAGTCAAATAATTTGTAGCTTCACCTGATCCATTAAAGGCATAAATATCATAATCATAGGCAGTTCCTGATGTAACAGAATTATCGGTAAAGTTATTTGCATTGCCAATGTAAACTACAGTATTTCCACTAATGTTATCCGCTAAATTATATGCTGTTCCATCTACTGGTGCACTTGCGGCAACAGTTCTTCTTAATACAATAAAATTATCTGGGGTAATTACCGGTGGGTTAAAACTAACATCCACACTATTGGGCTGAATATTATTAAATGAAACTATTCCTGCCTGCTCTACAGGTTCTATAGCAAGTGTTTTAAAACTATCAGGATTGTTGGTGGCAAGGGAAGTAAGATAATTTACAATTCCCCCGGTTCCATTGTATCCAAAAACTCTTGCGTGATAAGTTTGGTCAGGATTTAAGTTAGAAAGCGTTGATACATTTCCATTTCCATTGAATACAACATAGTTTCCAGTTCCAATTTGATCGCCACTTCCAAATACAGAATTGGCTGTGTAACTGGTTAAATCAGATGGAAGAGCATCAACTGGATTTCCTTCTTTTACTAAAACCAATTGATTTGCTCCGTCTCCATTTGTCCAGCTTAGGGTAGCAAATGTGGTATTTCTACCAGAAAATACTAAGTCACTTTCTTGTACCAATGGCTCAGTAACCGGAGTAAGTACACTATCAGGGTTTCCGATTTCAATAGTATCCAGATAAACTGCAGAAACTCCTGAGCCATTAAATTCAAATAATTTAAAATGATAAGTTGTTCCCTGATTTAAGCCATTTACAGTTACCACACTTCCTGTATCTGAATAGATGACAAAATCACTACTGCCCAAATCATCTCCATTTCCAAAATTATTATTGGCAGAATAGGCAGTGAAGTCAATAGGATTTGAACTTACCGGAGATATTTCTGATCCCACTAACATTCTTTTTCCTCCATTTCCTTTTTGCCAGGATACTTCCACTGAAGTAGGACTAATATTGGAAAATACAATATTAGAAGCTTGAATAGTTGGTGGAGCAACTATTTGGAAATTGAAGGGGGAGGAAATTGGACTTTCATTCCCAAGGCTGTCCACAGCTTTAGCAGTCAAAGCGTAATTCCCTGGGCTTAGCCAATTGCCTGAATGATCAAAACTCCAATCTCCCAGAACATCAGTGCCTATTGTACCAATAGAAATATTATCTAAATATACTTCAACTAATGAGGCAGGCTCAGCAGTACCTGAAAACCATAAAGTAGAATCCAGGGTAATGCCATCAGCCAGACCCGAATCATCTGCAATTGCAGCAATTATTGGAGCTGCAGGAGCTGTTGAGTCAATAGTGATTTGGAAAGGTGAGGATAAACTACTGATATTTCCAGCAACATCAGCAGCTTGTGCTTCCAAGGCATAAATGCCATCTGCCAAAGAAGTTCCTGAGTAATCTAAACTCCAATCTCCTTGCCCATCGGAGGTGATAGAACCGATTGATGATGCATTCAGGAATAATTCTACCTGCATATTTGCAGCTCCTGTTCCTTCAAAAATTAAGGTTCTATCATTGGTAATGCCATCTCCTGGACTGGCTGTATCATCTGAGATCCATGTAATAGATGGTGCAATTGGGGGAGAAAGATCAATTACCAAAGTATAATTATTTGACCAGGCACTTTCATTCCCAGCACTATCAGATGCAGAAACATTAATGATATAGGAGCCTGAAGCCAAGTTTGTTCCAGTATAGTCATAAGTCCAGTTTCCTCCTGCATCTGAGTTGGTAGTTCCAATTGGGTTAGTATCTACAAACAAATTGATAAAATGATTCGGTTCACCTGTACCACTAAAAATTAATGTGCTATCAGCCGTAATGCCATCAACAGATGAACCTCCTGTATCATCTGAGAAGCTTACGAAAACTGGTACAGGAGGAATTATAATATCTAATTTAAGAATCAAAGGAATACTTTCCATTCCAAAATTCATGGACTGATCAATTATTCTTGCAGCAATGGATTTTGTTCCATTTGCACCTAATTGTCCGGAAATAATTGGAAAGGAAACTAAATCTGCAGCCGAATCAGCAAAACTGATTGTTTTCACTAGTGGTGATGGGAAATGATTGCCATCCAAAAGCAATTCTATGTTATCTCCAATTACAACTCCTGTTCCCGCTAGGCTAACTTCAATATTAAATCCAGCAGATTCTTCAGTGTAATTAATTTTATTTCCAGCATCTGAAACTGGTTGCGGAGGTGCATTTGGTGGAATGGTGTCCACAATTATTGGAATGGAAAATGAAGAAGAATTTTTTGCTCCATCAGTTACAATTGCAGTTATTTCATGGCTGTGGGCAAAGTTTCCAGAAAAAGACCAGTGGCCTAAAGCTCCGGATAATGTGGATCCTAATAAATATTTCCCCTGCTCAGGTGTACATGATGAAAGGCTATCTGTATATAAATCAATTAAACTATTCGCTTCGCTTGTTCCTATTATTTCTGTTTTATTGGCATAAAAAACTACTGGAGCATTTATGTTGTTATTGGCACTATTAGCAAGGTTAATACCTGTAGCATTACAGAAAATACTATTTCCCCTGATTAAATTAGATTGCGCACCAGCCACATCTACATTCACCCCAATTCCACCAAAAGCAATGCGATTACCTTCTCCAAATACTACTCCACCAATTTTATTAAAACTTCCTCTTACCCGGACATTTTCCAGCGTATTTCCAAGGTTGCTAATCCCTGAAATGTCCGTTCCAATATAATTTCCATAAACTGTATTGGAATCACTTTCTATGAAAATACCGAAATCACTATGACCAGAAACCAGGTTGCTTTGATTCGCTAAGTTTCCGCCAATCTGAATATGTTTTGAATTTCCTGTTAAATGAATTCCGATTTTTCCACCAAGAGCAGTATTTCCTAATTTATTAGCGCCTATTATATTTCCAATAATGGTATTATTGGGTGAATTCTCAATGAAAATATTTTTCTCTGTATTACCCGTAATCAGGTTTTCCAATCCTGTGATTACACTTCCAATAGTATTATTTTCGGCTCCATTCATTAAATGGATTCCGTAATTTGAGTTTCCTGCAACTGTTTCTCCGTCCGTGTAAGTGCCAATAAAATTCCCCTGAATTAAACCATCATCTGCCTGGTCTACCACAATTCCGGTTATTCCACTATTGATAACATTTCCTTTATTCAAGGCACCAATTTTAAAGTTATCTGAGCTTTCTCCTTCCACAACTATTGCCCGGTTAAAGCCATAAAACTCAAATCCAAAAATTTCAACATTTGGAGATTTTATTACTAACCCATCAGTAATACCATAACTTGTTCCATCTAAAACAATCAGGTTATCTTTTGTCCAGTTGATTTCTGTACTGGCATCCAAAATCATTTCCTTCTTTAGCTTAGGAAGTGTATCTGCAAGTGAAATGGTCCAGGGTCCTGCTCCACCTATATTGAAAGATATGGATTCATTATTACTGTCATTGGCATTATTGATTGCCCATCTTAATGAACCTTTTCCACTATCATTTGTATTGTAAACTTCATAGGGAGAAATAATAGTTTTTAGTCCACCTGTATTAAGTGTTCCTGCGGTTTTATTTCCAGCGATAAAAGAGACATCTCCATTGTTAGGAAGATTTGCATAAATAGTTTTTCCCAATGTGGCATTTTCAGCAATATCTGCTGTGATAATCAAATAACCTGAATTTCCTGATTGAATAATTGGAGTAAAATCAAAATTATTAAAAGTGGCAGGATTACCAGGCCAGGGAGCTGATAGTGTTTTTAAAAGGGAATCCTGAGCTTCTTCCAGATTTGAATCATTTGAATAATACAGATGCAGGTTGGTAATATCAGTTCCAGGGGTGAAATCTCCTTCAAAGTCGGCAATTATTTCAGTTGGAATAGCATCAGCATTGGTTACATCAAATTGGAATTTGTAAATAATATGATTTAGTTCTCCCTGGGTAGCTTTTGATGCTGTACTGCTTCCATTAATAGAAATCTCTGGTTTAGCCATTGCCCCGGAAGTCACCCAATCGCTATCATACATAGAGGCTTCAAGTGTCCCTTTTTTGCTAAATTGACTATGATCCGGCAGGTTTCTCCATTTGGCCTGGTCAAACTTATAATAACCATTCATCCCACTTTCATTCCCACTGATCATTTCAAATATTGTACTTCTGATTTGAGCTTCTGTTTTTGTAGCATTCCAAATTCTAAGTTCATCTATTTGTCCACCAAGAAAGCCTGAAAAAGATCGACCTATATGGGTTGGACTACTTAAAAATATATGACCAGTAGCTGAATTGTTTTCAGCTACTAAAAGTCCATTCAGGTAAATTTTTGCTGTACTTCCACCAATATCCAGAGATGCGGCAATATGATACCATTTACCAGCTGATATCAGATTATCACTTGAAATATAATTCCCAAGTCCTGAAGCTCCCCAATCGAAATAAATACTTCCATTAGTTACTGCAAGCCTTATTTCTTCATTATTAGCATTGGCACCTTTTGAAATAATTGGATTTTCCCCAGATACATCATCTAATTTTACCCAGGCTTCTACTGTGAAATTATCTCCAAAGACAAAGTCGTTACCGATATCCACAAAATCATTTACGCCATCAAAATTCAATGCATTTTCAGCAAATGGGAGACCATCGGTAATGCCTAAAGTGAAATAGCCAGTTGAAGCGAATTGTGCATCGAGTAGGAATTCTACTTTGTCATTGGCAGCGGGAAGGTGTTTTCCGAATGTTTGTACTACATCAAAATTTCCTGTAGTGCCAGGTCTATAAAGCAAAAAATAGTTTAAATCTTTGTCAGGGCTTGTTAAAAATCCGGCATCACTGAAATCGAAAATGAATTTTATATTCCCATCGGCATTCCCAACAATATCCGTTTTTTCAACAAACCAGGTTCTATTCCATCTGTTAGAAATATTTCCAGTCAGATCGGAGCTTACCTCTGAGGCAGACTGGTTTTCATGTCCATAATAAATTTCATCTCCAGTATCTTTTAAAAAATCTCCTGGACTTGTACCACTAGCGATTATTAATCCACCTGAATTAGTTCCTGTTGGTGCTCCATTATTTATATTTTGAATTTCGGCTAATGATGGTAGTGTTAATCTGTTTTTCGGATTTTCTGTTTGTGGAGTAGTTAAATAATTTTCCGTTCCAGCTGATCCATTTAGCTCAAATAATCTAAATGTGTAATTGGTTTCTGCGGTGAGACCATTTATCGTCACATCGGTACCGTTGCCTTTATAAACTACATAATTTCCTGCCCCAAGATCCGAACCATTTCCAAATATTGAATTTGCAGAATAGGTAGTTTGATCAACCGGGCTGCCATCTACTGTAGCCCCTTGTTTTACCAATAAAATCCTTTCTGTTCCATTTCCATTTATCCAGGAAACATTAATTGAATTGGAAGAAACATTGTTGAATTGTATCCAACCTGCCTGGGAGTTTGGCTCTGTGGCTGGTAAAGTTACACTTCCTGATAAGGGAGCATTGAGGTAATAATTGGTAGTTGTTCCAGCACCATTAAAGCTATAAACATCATAAAAATAAGTGGTTCCCGGAGTTAAGGTATCATCGGCAATTGTGATTGCTGAAGAATTTGAAACCACTTTTTGACTAGCAAATAAGCTTTCCAGCGGATAAACCAATCCATCTTGAGGAGCGGTTGAAGCACCTGTTCTTCTCAATACCAAATATCCATCGGGAGTTGAGCCTGGAGTAGTAAATGACAAATCAAGTGTATTAGGGGTAATGTTGGCAAAGCTTAATCCATTAGCCTGTTCGGTAGGTTCATCATTTAATGTAACAATACTTTTAGGGTTTCCAGACCAGGTGGATAATGAATAATTTGAATATCCCCCTGTACCATTATGTTCAAATATCCTGAAATGATATTGTGTTCCGGAAGTAAGTCCTGAAATGGTTACTGAATTTCCTGTTCCATTATAAACTACATAATTTCCAGCACCTAACTGATTTCCAGCACCGAAAAGGCTATCAGCAGTATATCCATAAAAATCAGATGGAAAAGCATCAATTGGAGATGCTTCTTTTGCCAAAATCAGGCGATCTGTACCGTCACCATTTGTCCAGTTCAGTGTGACTTTATTGGATTCCAGATTAGTAAAGGAAATATTTCCAGCCTGAGTAGAAGGCTCTAAATAAATAGTCTTTGATATTGCCGGAACTGTTCCATCTGTTTTATAGTCAGTATGAATACCTGAGTTGGTAAATGGATATAATTCAAAGAAATAAGTTTGTCCTGCTATCAAACTATTAAATTCATAGCTATTAGCGAAACCTGTTTGTGTAACAACTGCTAATGAATTATCATCACTCCAATCGGCATCAGTAGCAGGTTCCATTCCGTCCCAAAATGTGTGGAAAGTACCTGAATTTCTCCTGGCTACGATTAAATAATTTTCTGGTTCTTGTCCTCCTGTGGCATCTAGCCAAGTTAATCGAATTGAAGTTTCGGAAGTAATGGTAGCATCTAGACTTGTGAGATGGTTAGTAGGCTCTGGTAATGGTGCTACAATTGTTTTAGTTCCACCACCAAGCATGGGATCAGATCCGGTATAATCTGCACCAGGAAAATCAAAATCACCTAGGGAAATATCATCAACAAAAATTGTATTGTTTAAAATTGCCGAAAAGCCAACTGAGGTAGTGATAAAAAGATAGATGGATGAATCTTCTTCTAAAATAGGATTACTAACCAGAAAATTATCCAATATAATTTCATTTCCAGCAGTTGGCACAGAGACTATTTTTTTCAGTAAAAAATCTGAAGCCGTATCCAATTCATTATTTTCAGAATAAAATAGTTTTAAATTATCCAGATCGGAAGAAGTATAATTTCCCCCCAGTTTTATTTTAAGTTGGTTAAAACTGACGTTATTCCCTGTAACATCAGCTTTTATTTTTTTGATAATGCTGTTTGCAGTTCCCTGTACTACATCTTCACTATTAACAGTTTCCTGAGAGATATTGACATTGCTTTTTTCATTTAATAAAACGGAAATTTCATTATTCCCGGAATTTGCTACTAATAAATCTAGTGTGAAATCTCCATCCAAATCAGCAAAATCGAGATCAGTTGGATTATCAGCCACAGGTATATCTGGCCATACCTCGAATGAACCACCATTATTTATTCGAATAGAAATATTGTTTTCAGCAGGGTTTGTTGAAATAATGTCCATGTAGCCATTACCATCCATATCTGCAACAGCAAGACTTGCGGGAATCCCTGCAACAGAAACAATAAATGGAGGATTAAAAGTCCTGTTTTCATTATTAATAAGAACTCTTGTGTCATTATTCAGGCTATTACTCCAAACTAAATCCATAAAGCCATCATTATTGAAATCCCCGGTGGCAAGGTGTTCTATTGAAGGAGTAGAAATAGTGGCTGTGGAAATACTTTTGTCTTTTTCAACGAAATAGATAATCAATTGTCCTGAGCCTTTATTGGGAATGGCAAAATCCAAAACTCCATCATTATCAAAATTGGCGACTACTATATTGTCTGGAGAATTTCCATTCGCTGGAAATTCTTCATCTAATGAAAAAGAGGCATTTCCATCATTTTTTAAAATAGAAATTGTATCATCTCCTGCACGACTGACTACAAAATCCAAGTCTCCATCCACATCAAAATCAAATGCTTTTATTGACTGTGGATCACTTCCTACCGTTAAAGGAAGAAGGTCTCCACTTGAAAAACTACCAGTTCCATCATTTAATTCAATTTGTATTTCTTCTGTATTGTTATGCAAAAAGGCAAGGTCGGGACTTCCATTGTTATCTAAATCTCCAACTATAAAATCGATAGGAGAATTAAATAAAGAAATTTCTTCATTATTAGAAAAATCACCAGTACCATCATTTAAGGCAATAGAGGCTGATTCAGCGGCTTTGTTCAAGGTTGCCAAATCCACAATCCGGTCATTATTCAAATCGGCAGCTAGTACTTTTACAGGTTCATCATTAGTATAAAATGAATTTCCTTCTTCAAAGAATAATGGCGCATGGTCAGAAGCCATAAAAAACTGGGCATTTCCTTTTCCCAGTAAAGAATCTCCTAATTCATTTAGCACCCTTTTTGAAACCGTAAAATCCACTCTTTCTCCAGGTAGGAAATCCTGTTCAGAAGGCCTTGGGGTAATTCTTACAATAGAATCACTTACAAAGGTAGATACATTAGTAACCAATCCTGAATATCTTCCTCTTATAGGAATGTTATTAATTTGGCCCACTGAAGGATCTAGCTTTTGATTGAATTCTATTATGATATCCTGATCCGCAAGAACAGGCAGGTTGGAATTATTTTGATTTGGAGTGATTTTTTTGACTTCAAATTGTGGTTTTGTCAGTAAGAGTGAAATATCTGATGTTCCAGAGTTACTGGTGGCAATATCTGGTTTGCCATCCTGATTAAAATCTCCTGTTGTAATGCCTTCCGGTGTTTCGTTTACTGCAAAATCTTCTATGGTTGGAAAATCTCCATTTCCATCGCCTGCAAAAAGTCTTACTGTATTATCAAGTGAATTAGTAACTGCAATATCCTGTTTTCCATCTCCATTATAATCTCCAATAGCCAAATCCAATGGAAAGTTTCCTGTGGTAAATTGTGTGTCTGCCACAAAGTCGCCATTTCCATCGCCAAAAATCACAGAAATTTCATCATTAAAGGAATTTACAGCAACGATATCAATATAATTGTCATTATTGAAATCACCTTTTCTGATGGTATTTGGTGATTCTCCTATGGTAAAGGTACCTCCTTCATCGAAATCCGTATTTTCAGTGTTTCTTAAATAGACTTTTAGATTGTCTGAAGATTGTTCAATAGAAATAGCAAAATCATTTAAGCCATCTAAATTGAAGTCCCCAGTAACCAGACCATAAGGAGTTTCTCCCGGAGAAATATCAAAAACAGGATCAAATGAACCAAAGACATCATTCCAAAAGAGAATGGATACCAATCCTCCTGACTCTGATCCTGAAGCTATGATGTCTATAAATCCGTCTGCATTCATATCAGAGACATCCAAACCATATGCATTTGAAACAATTTCAAATTCTTCCACTGGATGAAAATCAGCATTATCAGATTTTCTAATGAAAACTGAGGCATAGCCAGGATCCCCTGTCCCTATGGATACAAAATCAAGTAAACCATCAAGATTAAAATCGGTAATAGCTATTTTTTCAGGACTTGAGCTCACAGAAAAACTTTCTGGTATTTCATACCCATCATTTTCTGGTGTTCTATAAAAAATTTCTATCTGGTTATTTCCTCCAACAATAAGATCAACCAATCCATCATCATTTATATCTCCGGCAGTAATACAAATTGGGTTGGAGGAACCAGAATAGTTTTCGAAATCGAATATTCCTGAGTGAATTTCTCCATTATCAAATTTCAAATTAATGAAGGGAGTTCCTGAGTTTAAAGAATTTGCTGCCAGCTGAGTTTCAGTGTTTATGACTGTAACAGTTGATACTGATGAAACCCCATCCAGCAAACTAATTTTTACTTCTGAAGAACCAGACCCTCCAGAAATTGGGACTTTATAACCATCCAGAAAAACAATATTATTAAAAGGATTATTGGCAAAACCTGTTCCTGAAATAGTAATATCCCCAACATCAGATTTAGCTGATTTTGGAGACATGGCATTAATTCTGGGAAGTTTCAGCGAAGATACTGATTGACTTAATGGGCTGTTGGCATTGTAATTAATGTCTGAACCTCCTCCATTAAAAGGAAAAATATCATAGGTATAATCTGTATCTTGGAATAAATCATAATCAACAAGGATTGTAATGTTTCCAGATGCAATTACAGTTTGTCCGGAAAATACATTACCCTGAGAATACTCAATTCCATCAATAGGAGCGGTTGGAGGAGTGGTATTTAATCTTCTAAGGACAAGGTATCCGTCAGGAAAACCACTGGCTTCATCGAACTTTAATGAAAGAGATGAAGTTGAAACAAATGGGAAAGTCAGGTTTTTCGGAAAAGTAGTTGGTTCAATAGCCTGACCAAACATTTCCACTGCACCTCTATCAATAGTTCCATCTATAATTCTATCATATTTCCGTTGGTCTGTTTCAGGAGCTGCCCCATTATCTCCATTATTAATTGCAGTACTTCCTGCTTCAAGTTTGTGAGTTGGAGCAAAACCTCCATTTGGTTGTAAGGTACTCAGGTTTAAATTAGCATCTCCAACAATATCCCCAGCACCAGAAAAAGAATAATAAGTATCACTACTAGAGGTATAAGATGAGTTTACTGTTCCATTGACGTACGCAAAATTTCCAACAGAATTATTATCTAATATTGAATTGATTATCAGAATATCAGCATTGGTTCCAGCTGATCTTATTCCTTCATTAGTATTATTGGCAATTGTGCAACTTTTGAGTTCAATTAAACCCCAAACAGCCATTGCACCCCCATTAATCTCGGCATTATTTCCGGTTAAAGTACAGTTTGTTAGGTAGGTATAGCCATTATCACCAACATAAACCCCACCGGCAAATTTTGCTGAATTTCCCCATATAGTTGTATTTTCAATGGTAAGATAATGTGGATCTATATAAGTAGTATTTATCCCTCCACCAGCACCTTGATTTTCTGCTAAAATCTGATTATTATTAATTTCACAATTATAAATAAAGAGATGACCTCTGTTTTGTATTCCTCCACCATTACCATAATCATCGCTTTGAACTTGATTTTCAGACACTTTACAATAGTGCATGGTCAAATTTCCGCTATTCATAATTCCACCACCAGAACCATTACTCGAAGCATCTATTTCATTTTGAATAATTTCACAATCGTAAAGTGTTAAATCACCCTCATTCCAAATGCCAGCTCCATTTCCAGTTCCCCCGTTACCAGTAGTATAACCATTAATAAAAGTTAACCCATGGATTTCTACATTTATCCCAGATGTAATATGGACTACCCTGGAAAGATCTTCACCGCTGATTGTAAGCAAGGAGGCTGCAGGACCATCAATAAATAAATCCTTACTTATTAATATTTCTCCGGAGGTTAGCGCTATAGTGTTAGGCAGATCGAGCTCAAACCGAATAGTGTCGCCCGAGTTAGCATCCAGAACGGCCTGTCTGAAAGAACCTGAGCCGCTATCCCCAGGATTATCAACAATAATGGAATTGGCAAAACTTAATCCCCTAAGGGAGGAAAGAAGTATAACTAATAAAAAGGCAATTAAAGGCTTTGAATAGTAATATGAGGCCTTTGAAAAAAAAACTGACTGAAAATATAAAATCATGGTAATTCTTAAGAAGGGTTAACTTTTTGTTATACCCTAAACGGGATAACATTACTAAAAATAACTGCTTAAGATGAAATTTTATTGTTTTTTAAAAGGCTAAGGAAAGGTATAAAAAGCTGAAACAGAACGGCTTTCTGTTACTTTTGATAGAGGGTTTTTTAATAAATTGCATTATTAATGGGAATCAACAGTAAATTTTGAAAAAAGAGGCTGTATTACCATCTTAGCACTATGCAACTAGAGTTAAGAATAATCAGACTAAACAGCCTCCTAGAAGAGTGCTATACTAAAGCATTACACTGGTATTGCCAAAGATTTAGCCATAATAAACATCAAGGCAGTTTTACAGATG
>JAHQVQ010000343.1 GCA_019634305.1 Flammeovirgaceae bacterium
ATTCAACATCACTGAAGTTTTCAGAAGCATATTTGGTAACAACTTCTCTCCAAAGCCTTGAAGTCACTAATACATTGGCTTTATCAACAAGTGTAACTTTATTTCTTCTTTTTCTTGCAGCTTCAAAGGCTAGCTTGGTAATTCTGATAATTTCCTCCTCAGTATAGATACTGGTTTCAAAAGCAGTTTTACCATCCTCAGATCTTCCTCTTGGAGAACCAAAATATAATCCACCGGTCAATTCCCTAAAAACAAGAAAATCTGTTCCACTAATTCTTTCAGATTTTAATGGAGAAGATGCTTCTAAAACTTTATAACTTCTTACAGGTCTTAGGTTGGCAAATAGCCCTAAGCTTTTTCTCATTCTTAAAAGTCCTTGCTCAGGTCTTACTTTTGCAGTAGGGTCATTGTCATATTTAGGATCTCCAATGGCTCCAAATAATACAGCATCAGAATTTTTACAAATCTGGTAAGTTTCTTCTGGAAATGGATCGCCAGTTTTGTCAATGGCAATTGCTCCTACTAATCCTTCAGTAAAATTAAACTCATGACCGAAAGCTTCTCCTATTGCATTCAATGCTTTTACACCTTCAGCAGCTACTTCTGGTCCGATTCCGTCCCCACTTAATAAACCTATATTCTTTTTCATTTTTAATTTAATGTTTTGGCTAATGGATTATCTACCGGATAAATCCATCATTCTTTTATTCATTTTTATAAGTTGAAAAAATTAAAATTTCACTTGATTTTTTTCAAACTCAAGGATTTCCGCTTTTTTGCTTATGATAAAATCGATATCATCATATCCATTTAACAGGCAAACTTTTTTGTAATCACTAATCTCAAAACATTCAGCTTCTCTAGTGCTTACCAATGTAATAGTTTGGTTTTCCAAGTCTACTTTCAATTCAGTTTTAGGATCAGCTTCAATAGCACTAAATATTTTTGAAAGGAAACTTTCAGAAACCTGAACTGGAAGTAATCCATTATTCAAGGCATTTCCTTTAAAAATATCAGCAAAGAATGAAGAAACTACTACTTTAAAAGGGAAGTCTCTTATTGCCCAGGCAGCATGCTCTCTTGACGATCCGCTACCAAAGTTTTTTCCTCCGACTAATATATCTCCAGAAAATTTAGAGTTGTTCAATACGAAATCCTCCTTCAAAGAACCATCGGGATTATATCTCCAATCTCTAAATAAATTTTCACCAAATCCATCTCTTGTTGTAGCCTTCAGAAACCTGGCTGGAATGATTTGATCTGTATCTACATCTTCCACTTGTAATGGTACAGCAGTGGAAACTAAAGTTTGAAACTTTTCCATTATATTATATTTTCCTTATTAAGTACCAGGAATAATAAATTCTCTTTTTTTTTTAAATGCTGGTACTATTAAATCTAATTACTTATTTATCAATGAATTAAATCTCTTCAGCTACATTAGTAATGTAACCATTAACCGCAGCAGCTGCTACAGTAAGTGGACTAGCCAAAATTGTTCTGGCACCTGGTCCTTGTCTCCCTTCAAAATTCCTGTTTGAGGTAGAAATACTGTATTGTTCTTTAGGAACTTTGTCTTCATTCATTGCCAAACAAGCTGAACAACCAGGTTCTCTAAATTTAAATCCTGCTTCTTCAATTATTTTGTCTAATCCTTCTGCTCTTGCCTGATTTTCTACTTGCTTAGAACCCGGAACAATCAAATCATTAACATGAGCTGCTTTTTTCTTTCCTTTTACATAATCAGCGAAAATTCTCAAATCTTCAATTCTTCCGTTGGTACAACTTCCGATAAAAATCCAGTCAATTTTCTTCCCAATCATATTATCTCCGGGATTGAAGCCCATATATTCAAGGGATTTTTTGAAGGTGATTCTATTATTTTCTCCTTCAATATTTTCTAAAGTTGGTATATGATTATCTACTCTTACTCCCATTCCTGGATTTGTACCGTAAGTAACCATTGGGCCTATTTCTTCGGCATTAATATAAAGCTCCTCATCAAATTTGGCCCCCTCATCAGTTTTTAATGACTTCCAGTAGGCAACAGCTTTCCCCCAATTTTCTCCTTTTGGAGCGTGTTCTCTTCCTTCTATATAATCAAAGGTAGTTTGATCTGGTGCAATCATTCCTCCTCTTGCGCCCATTTCAATTGACATATTACAAACTGTCATTCTGGCTTCCATAGAAAGCGATTCAATTGCTGAGCCACAATACTCTACAAAATAACCAGTACCACCTGACGAAGAGATTTTAGAAATGATATATAAAATGATATCTTTTGATAACACACCTTTACCTAATTTACCATCAATTTGTATTTTCATAGTTTTAGGCTTGGATAGTAGTAAGCACTGAGTAGCTAAAACACTCTCCACCTGGCTTGTACCAATACCAAAGGCAATTGCTCCAAAAGCCCCATGTGTGGAAGTATGTGAATCACCACAAACTATGGTCATACCTGGCTGGGTGATACCCAATTCAGGTCCAATAATGTGAACAATACCATGATTTGGATGGCCTAAACCAAACATCTGAACACCGAATTTTTCACAGTTGTATTTAAGCTTAGCAACCTGAAGGCGTGAAAGTTCTTCCTGAATAGGCAAATGCTGATCTTTTGTAGGAACATTATGATCAGGTGTAGCAACCGTATTTTGAGTTCTGAACACCTCAATTCCTCTTTTTTCTAATCCAGCAAAAGCTTGTGGACTAGTTACCTCATGCACTAAATGTCTGTCGATGTATAGAACTTCAGTGCTATCATCTATTTTATGCACAATATGCGCATCCCAAACCTTCTCAAATAACGTTTTTGCCATTTATTTAAAATTTTAATTGTAATAATTAGGTAGCCGGGCAGAAATAATTACTACAATGGTTGCCACAACTACTGGATTGTAAAGTAAAATAATTCTCAATATAAATAGTCCAAGAACTTTATTGTATTTAACTCCCTGATTGAAGGGGAAATACAGGCAATTTCAAATTGGTGGGTAAATATAGCTTAAAAAATATTTCGTAACCTATCAGGTAAATGAAAGGAGTTGGCAAAAAAATGATAAAAAATTAAGTCTAACGAAAGGAGTTTTTTGTTAAGTTATTGATTTGTTGAAAAATTATCAATGATAATTCAAATGAGTTGAGTATTTCGTAATAAAATAAGCCTTTTTTATTAATATTTTTCAAATCAATTATATTCTGAATTTAGAAATTACACATTCTAAACTAGTAAAAGCATATTATCCCAAATATCCTCTTGAATCATTACTTTCCATTATTGTCCTTCCTTTTCCCTTTCTAAAAATTCGTCAGGAAAATCTAATATCCTTTTTACAATTTTTCGATGCATTTAAGGATGAGTACCTCCATTTTAACCAAAGGCCAAAAAATACCAAAAAGTATAAAATTATGCTAATAAAGAATAACAAAGTATTTAAAATGGTGATTTCTCCCTAAGTCTGATAAAATTTACTATAAACATCTATGTTATTCTAAAAATTTAATGAATAATTACAAATTAGTTTTTGTAATGCGTATTGTTCCTAATTTGTGAAAAGTATATAGACTGTTATCAATATATAATTGTGTCATTATTCAATTTAACAATTAGATCATGACACACACTACTAATCACTTCGCGCAATATTATGCCAATCAGGTAATAAGCTTCCAAGGGGAAAATGAGTATTTAAAAAGGCTATTTGGAGAAAGAGTTAAGTATATTTTTATGATGATGGTATTGATATTCTTAATTCAAAATAGTAAGGAACTAATAGCAGAGAACAATAGTAAAACATTCACTTACACTGTAAAAAGTGGAGACTCTCTATATAAAATTTCCAAGGAAACGGGAATTAGTATAAATGACATTATGAAGATCAATAATTTAAAGGGTAACAATATTTTAATAGGTCAGAATTTAATATTACCATCGGGGATAAACAGACCACAAACTACAAATGTTGTAACAAACCAGGTGGCAAAAACAACTACTGCTTATTCAAGCAGTAGGCAAAAAAAGCATATTGTTAAAAGAGGAGACACTTTGTTTGGTATTTCAAAAAAATATGGAATTCCTGTGAAGCAGCTTATCAACGAAAATCAATTGAACACTACTACGATTAGAAGTGGACAGCTATTGACTATATCCAATGTAGTGGATAAAAAGGTGGAAGAAAATTTTAAGCAAACTCCATATTACCAAAAACACAATCAACACAACACAAATCAAGAAATTAGTAATTATGAACTACAATCTATTTGGTTAGCAAGAAATGAATTTTCAATGTTAAGATCAAATAAGGGAAGGTTTTCGGAGAGAAATACTTATAACATTTACTATCAAAATAGGTACTTGGCAAATGTTTCTGATAATGTACAAAGCAGATACACCGTAAACAGAAAGGGTATTCAGTATAATGATCCAAATAAAATATCTTACCATCATATAAGAAATTATGGTTTTTCCGATAAAGTGGCGAAAGCTTTATCGTTTGCCTCATCGAATGAAGGAGGACCAAGTGCACTTAATTTTTATGATGGAGCAGGTTCATTCGGGTTTATTCAGTTTACGCTAAAATATGGGTCATTCACAAAATTTGTTTCTCATTTAAAAGAAAATGATTATATTACATATAAGAATCATTTGGTAAGGTATGGAATACGCCTTGAAAATGGTATAAATAAATATGGGGAGCCTGGTGAAGAGTTGGTGGTTTATGCACCTGAAGGGTACCAGGGAAGAACCAGAATTACCGGAAATTTAATATTCGATTATATAATAGACCAAAAAACGTTGTATGGCCCACTTATTTTATTGGGAAAAAATACTTCAAAAGCACAAATAGAGTCAGCTTACCAACAATACTATAAATCCGCAGAAAACTTACAAATAAACCTTTTTGGATATAACCAAAAACTAAGCGTTTCAAATTTACTTGAAACCACAACAGGGATGACTGTGCTTACAGATCTTTGTGTAAAACTTGGAGAAGATGGAACAAAAAACCTAATAGAAAAAACAATTAATAGTTTGTTGATATCATCTTCATTTTCAATACAAGGACTTTATAACCTAAATGATAACCAAATAATAAAAGCCATTATCAATACCTCTGATGATTTATTGGTAAAGCGAAGATTAACCAAATTAATATACCAACAACAAGTTCTCTAGCTTTAAACAATTAAACCCTCAACTACATTATTTTCTTAACTTAATAGTATAAAATTTTGATCATGCAATAAAGATTAAAATTTTTTATTAATACCACGTTAATTGTTATGAGAAGGCTAATTGATAAGCTTAATAAGGTTAGAAATTTAAAAACTAGAAGAACTATGAACAGCAAGGTTAAAGATATCTGGCAGAAAAGGAGAGATTGGGTAAAAAAAATGGAATTAAAAGAAAGGAATTCCAGATGTGAAAAACAAAAAGTGAAAGCATCTTATAACAATATAGGATAAAGGCTAAATCAGTAATTTCTAATTAGTTAGAAATTCCATATTCATGCTCAGAAATTTTTAAACTGAGTAAGGATTTAAAAATATTAAAAGTTGATTCATAAAATATTTGTACTTATGAATCAACTTTTTTATGTATAAAGTAAAATGAGTTTGAAAATTTGCATTACTTTCCGATACAAAACTTAGAAAAAATATTAGCTAAAAGATCATCTGTAGTAATCTCACCGGTAATCTCCCCTAAAAAGTGAAGAGCTTCTCTTATATCCAACGCTAGAAAATCTCCAGAAACTCCGTTTTCCAATGCATTAATGACATCCACAAGTGCTTTTTGAGTATTAACCAGATTCTCATAATGCCGAACATTGGTTACTACGGTATTTCCTGTTTTAAAACTATCCAGGTTTACTACTTCAAGTAATTTCTTTTTAAGCGAATCAATATGCAGTTTTCTTCCAGCAGAAATTCCGAAAAAATGTTGAATATTTGAAAATTCTTCAGGAAGTTCTCCTTTTTCCAATAAATCGATCTTATTGGCAATTACTAAAAAAGGAATATTCAATTCTTCCAAATTTTTTATTTCATCAAAAAGCTCTGAAACTTCAGTTTCCTTTACATCAAATAAATAAATAATAAGCGAGGCATCTTTCATTTTTTCATAGGTTCTTTTCACTCCTATGGCTTCTACTTTATCATCAGTGTGTCTTAATCCGGCTGTATCTATAAATCTGAAACTAACTCCTCCTATTACCAATTCGTCTTCAATAAAATCTCTTGTTGTTCCGGGAATTTCAGAAACAATGGCTTTTTCTTCATTTAATAAAGCATTTAACAATGTAGATTTTCCGGCATTGGGTTTTCCGGCAATTACAGTTGGAACTCCATTTTTGATTACATTTCCTAAATCAAAAGATTCAATTAAATTACCCAAAATACCCTGAAGATGGGTAACTAGTGATTTCAGTTCAGATCTATCGGCAAATTCTACATCCTCTTCACTGAAATCCAATTCCAATTCTATAAGCGAAGCAAAGTTGATAAGTTTTTCCCTCAAGGTCTTTATTTCTTTTGAAAACCCGCCTCTCATTTGATTTAGTGCGGCATGATGAGAAACTTCTGAATCGGAAGCAATTAAATCTGCAACAGCTTCGGCTTGAGCTAAATCCAATTTTCCATTAGTGAAAGCTCTTTTGGTAAATTCTCCAGGGTTGGCATATCGAACACTATTTCTTTGAAACAATTGAATGATTTTCCTAACTATAAAGGCAGATCCGTGGCAGGATATCTCTACTACATTTTCCCCAGTATAAGAATTTGGATTTAGAAAAAGGGAAACTAAAACTTCATCTATAATTGTACCTTCATTCCTAAGTGTACCAAAATGAATAGTATGGGTTTTTTGTTTTTCCAAATCTTTTCCCTTAAAAACCTTATTGGTAATCTTTATTGCATCTTCTCCAGATAACCGTATAACAGCAATAGCACCTTTTCCTGAGGGGGTAGAAAGGGCAATTATGGTATCCTGGTTATCCTGATATTTATTGATCATATGGCAATCTTCTTAGAATTATTTAATGCAAAGTAATAAAAAAGAAATTGCAATTGATTTTAATAGAGTAAGAGTGAATTTCAAAAGGAATAAATTGATCAATAACTAGGAATAATACTCTTATAATAATTGCGTTAGGTTTCTATTATTAGGGATTTTTTATCCTATATATTAGATTTTTTGAACAACAAACAAGACTACAAAATCTCATTACTTATTATCCGTCTCCTATTAATCTTTTAAAATGAAAATAACTGACCTGGAATACTTGAAAAGAAATGGAATTAACATTGCCATTATATTTTCATTAATGCTTATAGTTTCCAATTCAATTTTGGTTTATGTAAACCAAACATCCCTTCAGAAAATCAACAATGTTAAATCCCAAGCTGTAGAAATTCATAGGGCTGTGGATGAATTGTGGAAGCAAGTTTTGCTTAGCGATGTAGGGATTAGAGGTTATATGTTGGTGCAGGAAGAGAAATTTGTTAAACCAATGGAAGATGCGAATGAAGATTATGAGAAAACTTACCAAAAACTTAAAAATGAACTGGAAAAGCAAGGGTTTGATATTTCATTAATGAAGAGTTGGGAAGATATTTTTTATCAAAAGATGACTGAATCTTTAAGGATGAAGGAATTGATTGACAATGGACAAAAAGACAATGCTATTGATATATTGAAAGAAGATACTGGCTTAAAGCTTTGGCTAGCTTTTAGTCCCTTTTATAAGCAAATGAATGCTTACGAAAAAGAGGTAAAGGCTGAAGCTGAAACTAATTATGCATTAATCCTTCAAAGTACTATTTTGGTACAGTTACTTTTATTAATTCTGGCATTTCCTACTTTAATAGTCGTAATTATAGTTATTAGAAAAAATAACAAAAATAGATTGCAGCTTTATTCTAATTTAGAAAACAGCACAAGAAAATATATTTTTGATCCTAAAACTGAATTAAAGAATATAAATGGAAAACAGGTCATTTTGACCCTTATTGATAGCCTGAAACATGCTTCGGGTTTTATTAGTGAAATAAGTAAAGGAAACTATGAAGTAGAATGGCAAGGTATTAATTCAGAAAATGAAAATGATAATAAGGAAAATATTGCCGGTGAACTCATTCATATGAGAGAACAAATGAAAAAGGTAAAGGATGGAGAGCGAAAAAGGAATTGGGTAAATATTGGATTGGCAAAGTTTTCGGAACTACTGAGGTTTCAGGAAGATAGTATTGAAAAAAATCTGGATTATATTTTACCCGAACTGGTAAAGTACATAGGGGCGAACCAGGGAGGATTTTTTGTGCTATCCAACGATAAAAAAGAAGTAGAAGAATTAGAATTGAAAGCTTGTTTTGCTTACGATAAAAAGAAATTCTTAAATAATAAGATCCAATCTGGGGAAGGGCTTGTAGGGCAGGTATTTTTGGAGAAGGAAAAGGTGGTGTTAACTGATGTTCCTGAAGATTATATTTCAATTACCTCTGGACTGGGAGAGGCAACTCCAGGATGTGTATTGATACTCCCTTTATCAAGCAATGAGGAAGTAATTGGAGTATTGGAATTAGCTTCATTTAAGCCTTTTGAAGATTATAAGGTTGATTTTATTGAAAAACTTGCTGAATCGATTGCGTCTGCTCTATATTCTTTACGAATTAATGATACCACCAAACAGCTTTTAATGGAAACACAAACGCAATCTGAAATGCTGAGATCGCAGGAGGAAGAATTGCGACAAAACCAGGAAGAATTATTGGCATCAAAGGAAGAGTTAATCAGAAAAAATGCTGAATTAGAAAAAAAATTAGCAGAATTACAAAACAAATAGTTTGTTGATTTATTTAATTTGAGGTTTATTAGACGCTATTAAAAAGTAATAGTGAATTAACTCTGGTACAAGTGCTTAGTTTTGAGGTGATATTACTCAAAATTAATTAACACTGGTGCTTATAATTAAGCCCTCATTTTAAATGTCTGGTTTTGCTCAAAAAATAATTTATTGGTATTCTGATAATAAAAGAGATTTACCCTGGCGAAAATTGTCAGACCCCTATCCGATTTGGCTATCAGAAATTATTTTACAACAGACCAGAGTTGACCAAGGTCTTCCATATTTCCAGAAATTTTTTGGTAAATACCCTAATGTTCATTATTTGGCTGATGCTGAAGAACAAGATGTTCTTCGTCTTTGGCAAGGATTAGGTTATTATTCCAGGGCAAGAAATATGCATGCAGCTGCTAAATTTATTTCTCAGGAACTTGGTGGAAAATTTCCCAATACTTTTAAGGAAATAAAAAAACTAAAAGGAGTCGGTGACTATACTGCTGCTGCTATTGCTTCTTTTGCTTTTAATGAAAAAGTTGCTGTTGTCGATGGAAATGTATATAGAGTTTTGTCTCGAAGATTTGGCGTTTCTGAAGATATTTCCAGCCCAAAAGGTAAAAGAGTTTTCCAGGAATTGGCGGATTCTTTATTGCCAGAAAAGCAATCAGAAATTTATAATCAGGGAATTATGGAATTTGGGGCTTTACACTGTAAACCTAAAAGTCCTGATTGTATGTTTTGTGTTTTTTCGCTGGAATGTGAAGCCAGAAAGGCAGGAAATCAATCATCATTGCCAGTTAAATCCAAAAATGTAAAAGTCAAAACTAGGTTTTTTAACTATTTGATTTTTGAGTATAAAGACCAAATTGTAATGAAGGAAAGACTAAAGGGAGATATTTGGCAGGGATTATACGATTTCCCCCTCATCGATTCAGAAAACTTTTATACAGGAGAAGATTTATTTGCTCAATCTAAAATTCCATTAAACGCCATAAAAGAAGATGTTTTACATTATAAAATATCAGATCTGTACAAACATATTCTTACTCACCAGAAGATTCAGGCAAAGTTTTTTTATTTACGTTTAAATAATGATAAAAATATAGATATTTTTTGTGAAGAATATGGTTTTAAGTTATATTCAATTAACGAAATAGAGAATTTGCCAAAACCTATTTTGATTGATAATTATTTAAAAGAACATGTTTTTTAGCTATTTATCTTAAAGGTTAATAATTTTGTAATCAATAAATCATCTTAAATCCATGGCAGGCGTAAACAGAGTTATATTAGTTGGTAATTTGGGAAAAGATCCTGAAGTAAGAGATTTGGAAAGTGGGGCTAAAGTAGCTACCTTTTCCATAGCAACCTCAGAGAGTTATAAAGATAGAAATAGTGGTGAAAGAATCACTCAAACAGAATGGCATAATATTGTTGTTTGGAGAGGCTTGGCTGATGTTGCAGAAAAATATTTAAAAAAAGGAAGCCAGATCTATTTAGAAGGTAAGCTAAAAACCAGATCGTGGCAGGATAAGGATGGGAATAACAGATATACAACAGAAGTAGTAGCGGACAATTTTATTATGATGGGCAGATCTCCTGAAGGTGCTGGTCCAAACAATGATCCGGGACCTTCTGAACCTCCATCTGCTGAAACACAAAACTCAGATTCAGATGCTGGTACGGATATAGACGACTTACCGTTTTAATATTTGAACCATAATAAATTACTTTGGAAGCCAGTAATATTGAGCCTGAACCGGAATTTTTATTATTAACCTTACTTACTTCGGTTCCGGCTATTATTTATCCTATTTTCTTTATTATTTTAATATTGTTGCTACTTTCTGCCCTAATTTCAGGATCAGAAGTGGCTTTTTTTTCTTTAACTCCCCAACAAGTCCACAAATGTGAAAGTAGCCAGAAATCGCAGGATATCAGAATTGCAAAATTACTTTCAAACCCTAAATTATTGTTGGCAACAATTCTAATCTTAAACAATCTGGTAAATGTAGCTTTGATCACCTTAGCAACCTTTGCTAGCTGGGAAATGTTTGGTAGGGATGCCGAACAAAAAACCCTTTTCTTTCTGAATGCTTTTATCACTCCAGCTATAATTTTCTTTGGAGAGATTTCCCCTAAAGTTTATGCAACAGAGAAAAACTTGTTATTTGCAAGGTTTACATCAGGTATGTTAATAGTTGCAACCTCTTTGTTTAAACCATTTTCATGGTTATTAATGAGTCTTAGCAGTTTATTAGAAAAACGGTTGGAAAGAAAAGGTTATGAAGTATCAATGACCGAGCTCAACGAGGCTGTGGAAATGACTACTACTGTGAATAAGGATAAAGAGATATTAAAAGGAATTGTGTCTTTTAGTTCTAAAACTGTAAAGCAGGTAATGCAATCAAGAATTGATATTACAGCTTTCGAAATAGAAGATAATTTCCATGAGTTACTTAATGAGGTTAATAAGACCTCCTACTCAAGAATACCTATCTATTCAGATACTATTGATAAAATAGAGGGAATATTGTATGTAAAAGAACTATTGCCATTTGTTGATCAGGATGAAAATTTCAATTGGCAAAATTTGATCAAAAGGGATACTTTTTTTGTGCCTGAGTCAAAAAAAATTGATGAATTGTTGAAAGACTTTCAGAAAATGAGAGTCCATATGGCTGTAATTGTAGATGAATATGGAGGGACCTCTGGTTTAATAACCATGGAGGATATTATAGAGGAAATTGTAGGAGAAATAAATGATGAATTTGATGATGAAGAAGATTTAGGGTATAAGAAAATTGACAATAGAACTTATACTTTTGAAGGGAAAATGTCTCTCAATGATTTTTATAAAGTGCTGAATATAGATGCTTCTGAATTTTCCGAAGCAAAAGGGGAAAGCGAATCGGTAGGAGGACTTTTACTAGAGCTTTTTAATAAATTACCAATTACAGGAGAAAAAATTGAATTTAAAAATTACGTTTTTTCTGCTATAGCGGTAGATAAAAAAAGGATAAAACGGGTAAGGGTGTTTATGAAAGATGGAATAGATACCATTTCCAATCAATAAAATTTCTAATAAAAATTAATTCAGGTACTTAGAAAAACATATTTTCCCTGAAAGAAATTAGGTTGCCAGTATCACGTATGAAAAAAGTTTTTGCTTATTTGTTTTTAGTTGCTCTTTTGATAAACAGTTGTGGTGAACCTGTTTATCTGCCAAAGCCAAGAGGGTTTCATAAAATTGAACTACCCCAACACGAATATGAAACATTACCATTAGGTTATCCTTATAGTTTTGAATATTCGAAACACTCACAAGTAATTCCGGATAGCTCTTTTATGACAGAAAAGTATTGGATTGAGGTTTACTATCCTGAATATGATGCAAGACTTACCATATCCTATAAGGCTGTTAATAATAATATTGATTCTTTAGTGGAGCTTTCCAATGATTCACACCGATTAACAACTAAACATCATGTAAAAGCCACTGCTATTGACGATTATGTTACTAAAACACCTAATGGTATTACAGCTGTGGTATTTGAATTGGAAGGAGATGTTCCAAGTCAATTTCAGTTTTATGCTACAGACTCAACTGAAAACTTTTTTAGGGCAGCGTTATATTTTCCAACTGCTACAAAAAATGATTCGCTAAAACCAATTATTGAGTATGTGAAAATTGATATGGTACATATGCTGAACACTTTAAAGTGGCAGGATGTTAATGCAATTAAGTTGGATAGGGAAAAATAAACAATACTAAAATGAATAGTAAAGTAGCATTAGTAATATTTATCGTAATAGCCAGTACTCTTTTTCCATTAGCAGGTTATTTCCTTGATTGGAAACATCATAAAAAGAAGTACAAAAAAGAAAATCATTAGGAAAAAAAGAAGGTATTGAAAATACCTTTGATTTATAGAAATAAATCAAAGGTATCTCCTCTTAAACCTAACCTTATTGTTTCTAATGGGATAACTTCATTTGGAGCAATATTTCCAAGGTTTACATTAGCCCCTAGCAATTTTACAAACCATACTTGCTGTTCTTTGATAGGAGCCTCCCAAATTATCTTTTCAGATGGAATTTTTGTAAGGATTTCTTCTACCAACCCGGATCTAACTTCTCCAGTTCCTCGAAAAAGACCAACATTTCCGCCTTCTCTTGCTTCTCCAATTACCTTCCATGCACCAGCTTCAAGCTCTTTTTGCATTAAGTTTATCCATTTGTAAGGAGGGATAATTTTAGCCGCGTCTTTTGAACCAACTTCCGAAAGAACAGTTACCTGCTCAGAAAGCGTCTGGATGTATTTACATTTTTTTTCATGCTCCAATTCAATCGATCCGTCCGAAACTTCTGCATGTGATAGTCCAAACTTGTCCAGTACTTTTCTGTATTCATCAAATTGATTTCTAACAATAAAAGCTTCAAACAAAGTACCTCCTAAGTATACAGGAATATTGTTTTCTTTATAAATTGCTAATTTTTCTTTTAATTTCGGATAAACAAAAGAAGTAGCCCATCCGAGTTTTACTATATCTATGTAATGGCCAGATGTTTCTAACAAATCTTCTGCTTCTCTTAAGGATAAACCTTTGTCCATTACCATGGTAAATCC
>JAHQVQ010000344.1 GCA_019634305.1 Flammeovirgaceae bacterium
CCTTACTTTAACGAGTCCCAGAAATTTGCGACCTTAAATGCCTCAATTATTGCACTTAAAGCTTATAATGGATTAAAATTAACAAATTATAAAGTTAAAATAATAGCTATTTCAAATAATAATAGACCTTTTGAATTTGAATATACTACTAAGGAATTAAATCATATTAATAAAGCCTCCAATACTATAGAAAAATTTTTCTCCATTTTAAAATCACATGATTTTGATAAAATACCTGAAATAACTTTCAATAATGAAAAAGAAGGAGAAAACCCTTTTATTTCTACTGGTCAAAACGTTATTGAAAAACTTGGTGAAGTGAGGCGTTTTACGATTAAAGGATGGGAATATCATGAGGATGCTTTAATTGAAGAAATTGGCGAAAGGTTTACTATTATAAAATGTCATTACCAAGTTGAACATGAGAAAGAAATCTATGATGACGTAGCTATAGATATTATTCTCCTAAATTATGAAGAGGCTAAAATTTTTTCTGTAAGGTATAAAAGTTAGGAGTTAGGTTACTGATCTGGATCTTATAATAATTCTGCTCGATCGCAAATGCTTTGCCATTGGAATAAATTCGGTATTTGAAATGCCAACTAAACTGTTTTTTTTTACATCTAAGGCTTATAAATGTTGCCAAATAGAATTAACATAGGAAAACTCTAATTAACCAATCTGGCATCTGAATCTTTTTTGGAAAATCCCACAACATCAGAATCATTATTCCCATCCTTTTTATTGACCATAGTTTTAATCTTATCCGAAAGGTTTGAAAATACCACATAATAAAAATCAGTATCAAAAAGCCGGGCATCTCTTTTGGCTTGTCTGAGGAAAAACAATCCAAATCCAAACAAAATGCCATTTCCCAACCAACATCCGATTTCAGGGCTTAGGATCATTTCTTTTGCGTATTTCTCTCCTATAATGGTAGAGATATAGAAGATCACAAAAAAGATGATAGAAATCAAAACAGGCATACCCAAACCTCCTTTTTTGATGATAGCTCCTAATGGTGCCCCAATAAGAAACATAATAAAAACTGCCACTGATTTAGAGAACTTCTTATAGATGTCTATTTCATAATTATTGATGAGCTGAAGTTGCCTTTCATTAATTTCCGTAAACTGATTCAGGCGATTTAGATTATTTTTGGCTATGGTTTTCACTTCAGCCACTTGCTGAATATTAGTTTGACCGATTGTTGAATTTCCGGGCATTAAAACTTTAGGTATATTTTCCCTTGGTTTTAACCTTCTGGAATTGATTTTGTCCTTTTCTCCATCAATTTCTGGATTAATGAAGGCAAAAGATTTTTTTAATTTGCGAGTATAATTTTGGTTTGCGGTTTTAAGGGAGTCTTTTTCTACTAAAAGTTTGGCGTTGGTTTTTGTGTTGTTGTTATATTTAAAAAGATCCTCCTTGGTCTCTTTAAACCCATAGGAACTCAGTTTGAATCTAAATTGTGCTTTTTCAAATTTCTGGCAAAAAAAATCAGAAGCATTAGATTTTTGATTTGCTTTCTCTGAGTATATATTGCCATTTTCCAATTGTAATTCAAGGAAATTACCAACCATTTTCATATTTCCATATTCAGCCATAATCAACTGTGAATTCCCCTTTTTTTCGGTATGATCATAAATCATGATACCTTCAAGGGTTTCATCATTCACTCCCGATTTTTTATCAACCTTTATGCGATATCCAGGTAAATCATAATAAAAGGTTTTGGGTTTAAATTCTAAAGAAGGTTTTTTCTGTCTTACATCATATAATAGGTTGTAGGTTTTTAAATTGGCCCAGGGAGCGATTTGATCATTAAAAAAATAGGCAGCTAGGGTAATTAAAAAAATGAAGAATGTAACTGGCAGTAAAATCCTTGGAAGGGATATACCAGCACTTTTAATAGCATTTAGCTCACCATGTTCCCCAAGACTTCCAAATGCCATAAGAGATGCTAATAGTACTGAAAGGGGTAAAGTCATTGGAGTTAAGACCAAAGAGAAGTAAAAAAACAGTTCCAGATAGATACCTATCCCAAGTCCTTTTCCCATCAAATGTTTGAAGTTTAGGATCATGGAATGGAATAGAAAAATGAATAACAATACTGCAAATGTCAGCAGGAAGGTACCAAAGAAATTCCTTAATAAAAGTTTGTCTAAAGTTTTAACCATCCGATACTAATATTTGAAAGAATATTTCTTACAAGGTAAGCGTGAGTACATCCTTAGCGGAAATTTTTAACAGACTTTAGTAGGTAGAAGTTAAAATTAGGGAAGTGATGTTAAAAGGATTAAAATTTTGTTATTTTATGAATTAGCAAAGTGCATGTTTTGGGAAACTCACATTTCAACCCTACAATCAATATTGATTTTGAAAAGAAAATAAAAACCTAAAAAAACAATTAGAAGAGGTGCCTAATTTACCAAACTGACATCTGATTCTTTCTGAGTGATTTCAATGTTATCAGGACCATTATTTTTGTCATTATTGGAAAACATTGCCTTAATCTTGTCTGAAAGATTGGTAAATACCACATAATAGAAATCGGTATCGAAAAGCCTGGCATCTCTTCTGGCCTGTCGGAGGAAAAATAACCCAAAACACATGAGAATGAAATTGGCTATCCAACAGCCAACTAGTGGGCTGAGAATCATTTCCTTGGCATATTTCTCCCCCATAATAGTGGAAATATAGAATATTACGAAATACACAATGGAAATTAAAACAGGTACTCCTAACCCTCCTTTTTTAATAATTGCCCCAAGTGGTGCGCCAATGAGGAACATGGCAAAAACAGCAAATGATTTAGTGAAGTTTCGATAAATATCAATTTGATAGCCGTTCCTAATTTTCTTTTGTCTTTCATCTTTTTCCGAGTTGGTATTGAAGACATTTAAAATGCTTTGTGCTTTTGATTTAGCACTTACTACCAGTTGAGAACTGGTTTTCTTTTTTAAATATTTTTCTTTATCAGCCTGTGAAATTACAATAGGTGGCTTTGCTTTTTTCTTTTTTATTTGTGGTTTCGTTTTGGACGAATCAGCAAATGAAACTAAACTGGCCTTTACAGCGGGAATCTTTTTCTTTTCTAGTTTTTTTGGTTTAAGGAGTTTTTTATTTGGTTTTTTAATTTTTTGACCATCCTTTTTTAATTTAGGAGTATTAATAGGTTTACCATCTATTGATCTTGTTTCCTCATCATTTGGTTCGTTCTCAGGTTTGGTTTTAATTCTATGAATGTTTTTTCCCTCAGCATCTTTTTCCCAATAAGAGTAATAGGAATAAATGGCAATTTGGAAATTATTCATGTATTTCCAATACATATCATTCACTGAATCTCGCTCATAGAGTAGCTGAGAGGTGGTTTTCATTAAATTGTGCCCTTTGAAAAAATCCTCTTTGGTTTCTTTAAAGCCATAAGAATCCATGCTAAACCTAAACCGGGCTGTTTTAAAGGTTTGTCTGAAATATTCATCAGTTTTTATCTTTCGTTTTTTTGCTGATTCTTCTGAATAAATATTTCCGTTTTCAAGATCGAGTTCAAGGAAGTTTCCTACCATTTTCATGGTTCCCCTTTCCGCCATAATTACCTGGATATTTCCTTTCCTGTCGGTATGATTATAAATCATAATTCCTTCAAGCATTTCATCATTGGGTGGCAGTTTTTTATCTATTTTTAATCTATATCCTGGAAGATCATAATAGAAGATTTTGGGTTTAAATTCCAGGGTAGGTTTTTTTTGTTTTACATCATAAAGAAGGCTGTAAGCCTTCAGGTTGGCATATGGAGCAACCTGGTCATTAAAGTAAAAAGCTGCAATTGTAACAAAAACAATATAAATGGAAACAGGTCTTAAGATTCTGGGAAGTGAAATTCCAGCTCCTTTTATAGCGGTAAGCTCAGAATGTTCACCCAAACTTCCAAAAGTCATTAATGAGGCCAAAAGCACTGCAAGAGGTAAGGCAACTGGAGTAAGTACCAATGCAAAATAGAAAAACAATTCAGCATAGACTTCAAATCCTAAGCCTTTTCCCACAAAATGCTTAAAATTTTTAATCATTGTTTGGGAAAGAAATATAAAGAGCACTACAGCAAAGGTCAGGAAGAAAGGTCCAAAAAATACCTTGAATATAAGTTTATCTAATTTCTTTAGCATTAGCTACAAATTCCTTCTTTATAAAAAAGTCTCCCAAAATGGAATTCTGAGACTAACCTCAAATATAAACAGAGGCTAAAATATTTTAAAAGTTTTTAACAAACTTTAATACGCAAGAGTTTAATTATTCTTATCCACCATCTTACTCAAATGTTCATTTAAGTTTTGGCAAAATTATCAATCACATTGAATATTAAAGCTGTTGCAAGTTTTGCTGTTCGATTATTAATATCAAATTTAGGATTCATTTCAGCTATATTTATTGATTTAGCCTTCCCAGAAGTAATAATCTATTCTAAACATTTTATCACAATTTCTAGAGAAAAACCAAAAACAGATGGAGCACTTACTCCCATAGCAATATTGCTATGGGAACCATCAAAATCAATAGTTACATAGAGATAATTAAAAAGGAGATAATATTTCTCAAAATAAATGAGTACTGGTACTTATCATTTAAGGAATGTATCCTGAGATAAAAATTCTTTTTGTTAAATTCAGATTCTTCAGAGGCATCCCTAAATACTACACTTGCATTCTAGTGATAAAAACTAATCCTGGCGAATCATACTTTCCCAATAAGAATTGTACAGAGGTTTTCGCAAGAAAGAAAATAAGTTGTTAAAATTGAATGGCTGGGTTAACTTTGTAGTCTCATGAAAAAAAATGTATTAAGATTATTTGTGGTAGGGCTAATTTGGTTAGCCTCTTGTAGTCCCTTAACCAGGGTGCTTAAAAATCCTGATATTAATGAAAAATATCAGTTTGCTTTAGAATTCTACGAGAATGAAGATTATTACAGGGCAGGTTTGGTATTTGAAGACTTACTTCCTAATATGGCTGGAAAAGCTGAAGCTGAAAATGTGCAATTTTATTATTCTTATTGCCAATATTACCAGAATCAATTCGATTTAGCTGCATATTACTTTAAGCAATTCTATGATACTTACCGAAGGAGTGATTTTGCTGAAGAGGCATTATATATGCATGCTTATTCTAATTACAAAGCAACTCCCGATTATAACCTGGATCAATCCAATACGACAAAGGCGATTGAAACCATGCAGGATTTCATGAATAGATTCCCTAAAAGTAGTTATTTTGAAAAAGCGGGTTCTATTATTAATGAGTTAAGGGGACTACTTGAAAAGAAAGCTTATAGTATTGCCAAACAATACCACAGGTTAAGAAGATATCAGGCAGCTGTAATTGCTTGTGATAATTTCCAAAAAGATTTTCCCGATTCTGAGTTGAAAGAAGAAGTTTCATTTATAAAAATGGAAGCTCAGTATGAATATGCGAAAGCAAGTATTTATACCATGAAAATAGAAAGGTATGAGGAAACTATGGAATATTATTATTACCTGGTAGATCGTTATCCTAATTCTGAATATATGAAGATGGCAGAAAGCTATTTTAAAAATACACAAAGAGAATTATACGATTTGAACCCTTAGAAGAAATATTTGTTATCAATCAGAAGTTAGTTTTAGATAAAATCTTTATCTTAGCAGATCAATTTAAAAATTTAATTAAAAAGAATGGCAAACGCATCATTAATTACCAGGGATGTACCGGCAATGACTCACGAAACCGGTAATACCTATGAGTCAGTTGTAATTATTGGCAAAAGAGCACGACAGATTTCAACAAAATTGAAAGAAGAGTTAAATAGTAAATTAGCAGAATTTGCTACTACTGTTGACAATCTTGAAGAAGTTTTTGAAAACCGTGAGCAAATTGAAATTTCAAAATTTTACGAAAGAATGCCAAAAGCTACTTCAATTGCCACAGAAGAGTTCGTAGAAGAAAAAGTTTATTTTAAAAGAGGAAATCATCAGCAAGAAGAAGAAGCTCCAAAATTAGATTTGGGTGAGTTTTAAATTTTATGCTTAAGAATAAAAAGGTACTTTTAGGTGTTACCGGTAGTATCGCTGCATACAAAGCAGCATTGCTGGTAAGGCTATTAAAAAAACAGGGAGCTGAAGTAAAAGTTGTAATGACTACTTCAGCTTCTTCTTTTATTACCCCTCTCACTTTAGCTACTTTATCTGAAAATCCAGTACTTACCGAGTTTGTCAAGGATAAATCCGGAAAGTGGAATAACCATGTGGATTTAGGTCTATGGGCTGGTTTAATGATAATAGCTCCGGCAAGTGCCAATACTCTTGCTAAAATGGCCAATGGTATTTGTGATAATTTTTTGCTAGCTGTTTATTTATCTGCAAGATGTCCTGTTTACGTAGCTCCGGCTATGGATTTGGATATGTATGCCCATCCTGCGACACAACAAAATATTGAAAAGCTACTTAGCTTTGGTCATCATATTATTGATGCTGAAAATGGGGAATTGGCTAGTGGCCTGGTTGGTAAAGGAAGAATGGCAGAGCCAGAAACTATTCTACAAAAAGTTGACTTATTTTTTAAAATTGATACACCTTTAAAAGGGAAAAAGGTATTAATTACAGCCGGACCAACATATGAATATATCGATCCCGTTCGCTATATCAGTAATGGATCAACTGGGAAAATGGGATTTGCCTTGGCTAAGGTATTAAATAATCTTGGCGCCTCTGTTACTATTGTGAGTGGTCCAACCCATCAGTTATTACCAAATGAAAATATCAGGTTGATTAGGGTAGAAACAGCTCAGGAAATGTATGAGCAGGCTCTTGGGAATTTTGAAGATTCCGAGGTGGCAATTTTTAGTGCTGCTGTGGCCGATTATACACCAATAGTGAAATCGGATGTGAAAATTAAAAAATCGTCTGCTAACCTGAATATTAAGCTTTCCAAGACCAAGGATATTGCCAATGAACTTGGTAAATTGAAAAAGCCAAACCAGCTTTCTGTGGGTTTTGCTCTAGAAACAAATAATGAATTGGAAAACGCCAAATCAAAATTAAAGTCAAAGAATTTTGATGTAATTATCTTAAATTCACTAAAAGACAAAGGGGCTGGATTTGGTCACGATACAAATCAGATTACCATTATTGATAATCAAGATGTGATTAGGAAGTTTGAATTAAAACAGAAGTCTGAGGTTGCTGAAGATATAGCTAAAGTGATTATTGGAAAATTAAAATCGCTTAATTAAGGAGGTCGTTTAAAATTTACCAATTAAAAAGCCATTAAATAAATAAGGTTTCATAAATTTCCGGACTAATCGGATTGTTGAATAGATTTTTTAATAAAAAAGTAGTAATAGTGCTTATGCGTTATTTTATTTTTATTTTTTCATTGCTTTTTATTTCCACTATTTCTAATGCACAGGAGTTAAACTGTAATGTTATATTAAATTACGAAAGAGTTCAGACCCAACAAACTGATATTTTTCAGGGCTTGGAACAGGCAATTTCTAATTTCATGAACACAACAAAATGGACTCAGGATACTTTTGATGAAAATGAAAGAATAAATTGTAACCTGATGTTAATCCTGGGAAAAAATTCATCAATCACCAATTTTACGGCTACTGTTCAAATCCAATCTTCTCGGCCTGTTTATGGGACTGACTACGAATCTCCATTATTGAATTTATTTGATAACAGTTGGGCATTCTCTTATCAACCATCGGAACCTCTAATTTATACAGAAAACACCTATGCCACAGAGTTAACAGCTTTAATGGCCTTTTATGCATTTATTATTATTGGCTCTGACTATGACTCTTTTGCTCCAATGGGAGGTTCTCCATTTTTTCAGCGAGCCCAAAACCTTGCACTTATTGCAGAGCAAAATGGAGCACCAGGGTGGTCATCCAGTGGGGACATTAGGGATAGATACTGGATCAGTGAAAATTTGAACAGCGCACTTTTTGAGGAATATAGACAATCCATTTATGAATATCACAGATTAGCGCTTGATGTGTATGAGGAAGATGTAGATGGAGCTAGAAAAAAAATTCTGACTTGTCTTGAAAAGATTGCCAAAGTACGGAAAGCTACTACTTCCTCCCTCATGATTAATGCATTTTTTGATGCAAAAGCCACAGAGTTAATCAATATTTTTTCTTCAGCCAAACAAGAGGATAAGGATAAAGCTGTCGCACTACTTTCTCAAATGGATCCTCAAAATTCTAGTGATTATAAAAAAATATTGAAGCAATAAGCTATTGAATACAATACAGTAGTTAATTTTACGGACTATTGTTATCATCTGGTATTTTTCCTTATCTCTGCTTTTACACCAATTTAATATTGTCTGGTTTACCATGTGGCTTAAAATTGCCCAATATTTTAAAGATATATTTACTTCCCTTTTAAAGTGGCGAATTCGTCATGTTAGCGATCAGCGATTTATCCTTTTTTTAAGTGTATTCCTGGGAATTGAAATTGGGGTGATTGTTGTTATTTTAAAGCAATCAGTTTATTTCCTGAAAGAGTTTTTTGAAGGAGAATTGTTTCAGGGAATTGACAGATATATTATCGTTATACTTCCAATCATTGGAATTAGCCTAAGTGTTTTAGTAATAAAAATTTTTGCCAAAGGAAAATTTGAAAAGGGAGTACCTTATGTCTTATATTCCATTGGGCGAAACTCATCTTTTATTAAAAAAAGTAATCGTTTTTTGCAAGCAGTCACAGGGGCCTTAACTGTAGGGTTTGGAGGATCAGTTGGATTAGAAGCACCTGTAATTGTTACTGGTTCAGCCTGGGGGTCTTATTATGGGAGATTTTTTCATTTAAATAGCCGACAAACTACCATACTCATTGGTTGTGGTTCGGCTGCAGCGATCTCGGCAATTTTTAATGCACCTGTAGCAGGGGTGATTTTTGTGTTGGAAGTCATCATTGCCAACCTAAACATTGTTTTTATTATCCCTTTATTAATATCTGCGGTGGCGGGTACCATGGTTTCCCAACTTTTAATGGGGGAAGAAGTCCTTTTCCATTTCACTGAAATTGATCAAGTAAAAAATGTAGAGTTATTGTTTTTCATCCTTTTAGGAGTGATTTGCGGCTTTCTTTCTATTTACTTTATGAAACTGATTTATGCCATTGAAAATCAGTTTCAAAAATTAAAGCGGAAAAAGCATCGCTTATTTATAGGAGGGGGATTGCTTGGTGTTTTAATTCTATTTTTTCCCACACTTTATGGGGAAGGATATTATTCTCTAGCAAAAATAATTAGAGGGGATGCCTATACTTTAATTGATGATACTCTTTTTGGATTTTCCTTTGGAAACGATTGGATACTTTTAGTATTCCTTTTTGCATCGATGTTGTTAAAGGTATTTGCTACTGGATTAACAAGGGTGGCAGGAGGAATCGGAGGAGTATTCGCACCTTCAATGTTTATGGGCGGAATGGCTGGGTTTATTTTTGCCAGAGCCTTAAATTTACTATTTCCTGACCTGTTGTTGTCCGAAACAAATTTTACTTTGGTTGGTATGGCGGGAGTAAGTAGTGGAATCCTGCATTCACCTTTAACCAAAATATTCCTGATTGCTGAAATTACCAGAGGATATGAACTACTTGTTCCCCTCATGCTACTCTCTGCTATTTCTTTTGCCATAAAAATCTATTTCGAATCTCATTCATTTTATACCAAACAATTAGCCTTAAAAGGAGATTATATTATTCATGACAAGGATAAAACCGTTTTGCAGGATATCAGAATGAATGCCGTAATTGAACGGGATTTTGTTACAGTGAAAGAAGATGGAATGTTAGGTGATTTGGTGGAAGCTGTAGCCAGATCAACTAGAAATATTTTTCCTGTGGTTGGGTCAGAAAGAGAATTAAAAGGAATTATTTTATTAAATGATGTTCGGAAATTGATTTTTAAATCTGAATTATATCAGGAAAAGGAAATTAAACTTTTAATGACCAAGCCCCCGGCCGTAATTGACATTTCTGATTCTATGGAGGTAGTGATGGATAAATTTGATAAAACCAATGCCTGGAATTTGCCTGTTGCTAAAAATGGAAGGTATGAAGGGTTTTTATCTAAATCAAAGATTTTTTCTATTTATCGGAGCCAACTCCGAAAACAAACACGAGAGTTAGGTTAAAATACATATTTACAAGTAAATAGATGTGCAGAATTAAATATATTTAATAAGTGCCACAACTTTTTTATAATGAGATAAAAGTACTCAATATAAAATAGTACTGGTACTTAATCTTAATAAAGAAGGTTTTACTTTTAAACCAATTGGCTTCTGGTTTAACCATTTATAAAATTTAATTTGATTAAAGGATAAAATTTGATTAATTATGTTAAATTTTTTACTAAAGAAGATAGATGAATTTTTAACTTAAAATATTATGAGAAATAAACTATTCCAAATTCTCTCTATTTTACTTTTTTTAGCTACAACTCTCTCAAATGCCCAAACTAAATTAATTGAGGAAGTGACTAAAAAAGGTGATGAGGTAGTCATTCCTTTTGAAAAATATGAACTTGAAAATGGATTGACATTAATCATTCATGAAGATCATTCAGACCCACTGGTACATGTGGATGTCACCTACCATGTAGGTTCAGCAAGGGAAGAATTAAATAAATCAGGATTTGCTCACTTTTTTGAACACATGATGTTTCAGGGTTCTGATAATGTAGCTGATGAGGAGCACTTTAAAATTATTTCCGAATCAGGAGGTACTTTAAATGGTACAACAAACCGAGATAGAACAAACTATTTTGAAACAGCTCCAAGTAATCAGTTAGAAACTATGCTTTGGTTGGAATCTGATAGAATGGGTTTTTTCCTTGATGCAGTGACGCAGGAAAAATTTGAGGTTCAAAGAGCTACAGTTAAAAACGAAAAACAACAAAACTATGATAACCGCCCTTACGGAAGGTATAGTGAAACTTCAGCAAGAGCCTTATATCCATATGGTCATCCATACTCCTGGTTAACTATTGGGATTTTGGAGGATCTAGATAGAGTGGATGTTGATGATTTGAAAAAGTTCTTTATGCGATGGTATGGACCAAATAATGCTACTTTAACTATCGGTGGTGATGTAAATCCAGCAGATGTAGTAAAATTGGTGGAGAAGTATTTTGGGGAGATTCCTCGTGGACCTGAGGTGGAAAATATGAGTTTAGAAACTCCAGTACTGGAAGAGGATAGATATGTTTCATATGTAGATAATAATATACGTTTCCCTGCTCTAATCATTACATACCCAACTGTTCCAAGATTTCATTCTGATGAAGCCCCATTGGATTGCCTTTCTGGAATTTTAGGTTCTGGACAAGGTTCTTATTTCTACAAAAAATTTGTAAAAACTCAGCAGGCTATTCAAGCCAGTTCGTTTTCTCCAGCAACCGAATTGGCAGGTGAATTCTCAATGTTTGTTTTGCCTTATCCTGGTAAATCTTTAAGTGAATTTGAAACTGAAATCAGAGCTATTCTTGATGAATTTGAAACTGAAGGCGTAAAAGATGAAGACCTTGAAAAATTTAAAGCTGGATATGAATCTGGAGTAATTAATGGATTAGCTACTGTAAGTGGAAAAGTTTCACAATTGGCCTCTTTTGAAACCTTTAGAGGAAATCCAAATTACATTAAGGACGATTTGGCAAGATACCAGAATGTTACCAAAGAGGATGTGATGAGGGTTTTCAATAAATATATAAAAGGAAAACATGCTGTTTATTGTAGTGTAATTGCCAATGAAGAGCAAGAGCCTGCCAAACCAGATAATTTCACGCCACAAAAAGAAGGTGAAAATCCATTTCCTACCACAGATTATACTGGCTTAACTTATAAGAAAACTAAAAGTGGATTTGACAGAAGTGCTCGACCTGTACCTGGAAAATCTCCTTTGGTAAGTGTTCCTGAGTTTTGGGAAGAAACCACAGCAAATGGAATAAAAGTGATAGGAACCAAAAGTGATGAAATTCCTACTGTGGCCATTCAGTTGAATATAAATGGAGGACATAAATTGGATGCTTACGATCCTTCAAAATCTGGCTTAGCAGTATTAACAGCCTCTTTATTGGGGGAATCTACAGCGAAGAGAAGTGCTGAGGAAATGTCGGTGGCATTAGAGAAATTGGGGAGTAGGATCAATTTTTATGCAGGTAATACTAATACTACTGTATCTGTAAGAACCTTAAAAAAGAATTTGAAAGAAACTGTGGCATTAATGGAAGAAGCGCTAATGTCTCCAGGGTTCGTAGAAGAGGATTTTGAAAAAGTAAAAAAGCAGCAGCTTGAAGGAATTAAAGCCTCTCAAAAAGAACCTGCCCAAATTGCTAATAATGTTTATACAAGATTGCTTTATGGAGATGACCATATTTTTTCAGTTCCTGCTATTGGGATTGAAGAATCTGTGGAGAAAATCACTTTGGATGATGTGAAAGCATTTTATAATAATTATTATTCCCCAAATATTTCCGAACTAGTAATTGTGGGAGATGTTTCTGAAGAGGAGATTAAATCTGTAATGTCATTTTTGAATAGCTGGGAGAAGAAAAGTGTGAAAATCTCTGAGACTACAGATGTATCTTCTATAAATGAAACAAAAATTTTTTTAGTTGATAAAGTTGAAGCGCCTCAGTCTGAAATCAGGATTGGTTATATGACTGACTTGCCATATGATGCTACTGGTGAATTTTTCAAAACTTATTTAATGAATTATCCTTTAGGAGGAGCTTTTAATAGCAGAATAAATCTGAATTTGAGAGAAGACAAAGGTTGGACTTATGGAGCAAGATCATATTTTAGAGGAGGAGATGAGCCAGGTCCATTTACAGCTTCTGCAGGGATTAAAGCTGCGGCCACAGATAGTGCTGTGGTGGAGTTTATGACTGAAATAACTGAATACAGTAAAAATGGTATTACAGAAGATGAATTGAATTTTATGAAAAAATCAATTGGTCAGAGAGATGCAAGAAGTTATGAAGCGCCTTATCAAAAAGCCAGCTTTTTAAGGCGAATTGTGCATTATGATTTGGATAAGGATTATGTGAAGGAGCAGAATAAAATCATTGATAATATTACCAAAGAAGAAATAGATGCTTTAGCTAAAAAACAATTGCCTTACCAGAAAATGAACATTCTTGTAGTGGGTGATAAAGCTTCTTTAAAAGAAAAGTTAGCTGAATTGAATTATGATATTATTGAATTGGATGAGAAAGGAGAGGTAGTGAAAGATGATACCGTAATTGAAAAAGAAAATAAATAGGTTTTTTCTGATATTAGATAGGTTAAACGCATCAAACTTTTAGATAGCTCTTAGAAGGAAGTTAGAATAGATTTTAATAATTTTTTTTTTGAATTAAAAAATAAAATCGGGCTTCATAAGCTCCAAATAGTGTTTGAATATTTTCATGCGTTTAACCTA
>JAHQVQ010000345.1 GCA_019634305.1 Flammeovirgaceae bacterium
GAAGTCTATGGTTTTCATTAAATCTTCCTGTTTTCCATCAGTTCTGGCTCTTATCACACTTAAAAAAGTATTTAATTGGTTACGATGATTCCTGACACATTTGTTTAAATTTTTCTGGTAACTGTTTTTCAGAAGGTTTGAAATCAACAAACTTCTATTTTCCAGTAATTCTTCTATGGTTAAAATAGATTCCCAAAGGGGATGTGATTTTTTAATTCTATTTTCAATTAATGTATTTCTGATATTATTGATAAACCGGATAAAGAAATTTTCGTTAGTAGATCTTTTAGTGATAAAAGAAGTCCAGTTCAATTCTCTTTTTGATCTTCTGCTAAAAGTGCTTTCCAGTGCCTCGATTTCCTTATCTATTTTCTTTAATTCTTTATTCGCCTCTTTTATATCACTTTCCAATGCCTTTATTTCAGCCATTTTTGAAATTCCGGAAAGTAGATTCTGTAGGAATAATTTTAAGTCTTTAAGATAGGCACTTTTGCCAGCCCGCATCACACAACCATCCAAACCAAGGTTGTTTTGAATAATATTACCAATAACATCCACCGCATGATCCATTCTGGAGGCTATCAAAACAGACTTTCCTCTTCTGATATGGTCAATTGCCAAAGCCGATATGGTATAAGATTTTCCTGTTCCGGGAGGGCCTATAATCAGATTTAAAGTATTCTTTTGAGCTGATGCTAATATTTTGTTTTGAGCCTTACTGAGTACTCCGGGGAACAGTATTTTTTCAGTATTTACCTTATTATGGGTTAAACTTAAATTGGAGGTTGATTCGTGGAATATCTCCTTTAATGGTCTAGATAAATTTTTGGATTCTGTAAGTGTTAACAACTCATTTAATACGCCTCTGGTATCACGAGAAGACCCTTGAATACCCAACACACTGGCAGGAAAAAATTTTAGGGAGTTGCTTCTTTTTGCCGCTTGCAATTTAGCACTACTGACAATAGAAGGATAAATTAGGGATTCTTCAAAATCCACTTGTGGTAATAACTTTTTCAGCTCAGCCACCAGAATTCCAATATTTTCAAAAGTTATCTCATTCCCAGGTATTTCCTTCAAAAAACTCTCAATGGAAATGTCTTCATCCTTTTCACTTAAAAAACTTAAAAGAGGAAGGTTAACTTTTCTGCTTTTAAAATCTATTTTCAAATAATAAATCCCACTCCATTTGAAAACTTTCGCAGGATAATAAAACAAAGGCGCACAAATCGATTGCCTTCCAGGTAACTCCGAACCAGTTTTTCCGGTTATGAAAAATGAATAATAATAAAGCCTTTTCTCCTTTCGATATAACTTTAAAATCTTTGATATTTTAACAGCCTTTTTATCATCAATATATACCTTCGGATAAAAACCTGTAATGAGTTCTTCTTTCTCCTTAATGAAATATCTTTCCTCAATTTTTTTATCAAAAATATTCCAAATGGTCTGTTCCCGTTGGTCAGCTATATAGCACGCTCTTAAATATTTTATTATTCTCTGGGATTCTTCCATATAACATCAACTCAAAAGGCCCTGTATTTATTCCCATCCACAAAGTTTATCCATTCCAATTGGAGATCCATCTGGCGGGGAAACAGGTTGAGGTATTTTTATCGAAGAAGGATCCTCTAAAAACCTTGTAATTTCAGTAGTAATATAAGCATAAAAGGGATTGGTACTAATTAAATTCCTGCTGATCCAGAAATCTTTTATTCTTATTAATCCATTCATGGCAATTGCCCTTACCTGGTAATGAGCATCTTTGTTTTCCGATAAACCCATTAATTCGTACACAATCAAGCCTGCCACCATTTTCTGCAAATTATTTTTCTTTAAATCACCGGAAAATGTTTGTTTAAGTAGTTTTCCCACAACTTCTTCAAACCCGGGTAAATCTTTATTCCTTTCATGATATTCTACCAATCTTCCGGCTCTTTCAGGATTTAACAACAAGGAAATGGAAGCCTGGGCAGCAGATTCTGCAACCGCTACCGGGTCAAATGTCACACCATTTTTTGATTTAAAAGTTTCCCTCGATCTTGGATAGCCGACAGGTCTAGGCGGAATCATTTTAATTAGATTTTCAGGAATTGCCAAAGCCTCAGGAGAAATGGTTTTCAACAATGCATCTAAAGCCTTTTCCTGATCTTCAGCAGGAATCATTTCTGTAATCACCTGTCCATCTCCTTTTATGGCAAAACTGTAATTTAATCCTCCTAATATTTTGGAAACTGCTTCAATCTGATAGCGGTGCATCATATAAACAGGCACCAGGCTTTCTTCCAAAGTAGCCATTGGTGCTCCATTTCTTATGTTTTTTTCTGAAAAATCTTCTAATAGTTTTCCTCTAATTTTCATCAATCTACCCAATTCCTTAATGGCATCTGCCCCATTATCCCAAAGATGAGCAGTTGGATGTGCTCCTCCTTTTGGCCTTGCATCTGCATCAGAAATAAAGGTAAAGCCATCTTTTATATAATTGGAAATGATTTTGTTCAATTCTGCATTTTCATCTTTTCCCTCTGGAAAATCCTGATAACCATAGGCAATAGTCACTTTATCCCAATCTCCAATTCCAACTGCATAAGCAGCTGAAAGATCAATACTTCCATCATCATTCAATTTAAAATAAGGATGAGGATAATCCATCACAGAAGAGCGGTCTTTAGGACTTGCTGCAAAATTGTGCATCAGCCCAATAGTATGTCCCACTTCATGTGCAGATAATTGCCTCAGCCTTGCCAAAGCCATGGCCTCCATTTCCTTTGAAACTGGTTTTCCTTCTTCATAAGGTGCTAAGAGTCCTTCCGCAATTAAAAAATCCTGTCTGACTCTTAAAGAGCCTAGTAACACATGCCCTTTGATAATTTCCCCAGTTCTGGGATCAACCACCGAACTACCATATGACCAACCTCTGGTAGATCGATGTACCCAATTGATCAGATTATACCTAACATCCATGGGGTCAGCACCTTCTGGAAGTAATTTCACCTGGAAAGCATCTTTATAACCAATGGCTTCAAAAGCCTGATTCCACCATGCTGCTCCTTCCATTAATGCGGACTTGATGGGTTCAGGAGCGCCTCTATCGAGATAATAGATGATAGGTTCTACGGCTTCACTAATGGCTGCATTTGGGTCTTTTTTCTTAAGTCTATGTCGAACTGTAAATTGTTTTAAAATTGGTTCGGAAATAGGTGTAGCATAATCCATATAGGAAACCGGATAATAACCAGACCTTGGATCAAATACTCTTTTTTCATAATCAGCATCGGGAAGCTCGACAAAGGAGTGATGTTGTCTTACGGTAACTACAGTTGGAGTTGGTGTCACCGATCTAATATATCTTCCAGATGGATTTCCCACAAAAGTCAAAATAGCCTCAAACTCTGAGTTTTTGGGGAAACTTTTAGTTCTAAGGAGGTACATTGCACTTCTAGATTCATCGAGTTTATAGACACCCTGATTTGATCTTTTTAACCTAACGGACACATCATGGGCATCCTGAAAGAAAAACTTTGTAGCATCCACCAAGACTTTACCATTTTCTTCTTTTTTCACTTCGAAACCCCACAATACTGATTGGGCAAATGCCTCCTCTACTGCTTTCCTTTCTTCAGAATTATCGGAGATGGCCCTGTATCTATAATTGGGTTGTATAAGCAAAACTTTTGGGCCAATTTTCTCAAACTTTACTACACGCTCACCCCCCAGTTGGTTCCTGTCTAGTCCAATATCATTAGACCCTACGCCTGCTGTCAGGGAATTTACATATAAGAATTCGGAATTAAATTCATCAATTTCTAACCAAATTTTACCTTTTTTATCATCCCAGTAAAAATCAAAATAACCAGTAAACTTTTCCATACCACTTGTAAAACTGGATATGGTTATTTCCTCCTTTTGAGAAACTTCCTTCTTTTTCTGAGCAAAAGAAATAGGAGAAATCATACAAAGCAGAAAAATGAATAATAATGTGGTTTTCATGTTTATTTTATGTGAAAATAATTTGACAAATTGGTGGTATTTTGGTTGATATGGTTTGGAAGGTGGTTTTAGAAGTTTAAGTGAATTTAAATTACCCGAAATTCACGGCAATTGGCTAGTGAAATATTGAATACCCAAATCATAGCCTTTAAATCCAAGACCAGCAATGGATCCAACACAGTTTTTACTCATATATCCTTTATGGCGAAATGATTCCCTGGCATGGACATTTGAAATGTGTACTTCAATAACTGGAGTTTGAATACCGGCTATGGCATCGGCTATTGCAATAGAAGTGTGCGTATATGCACCTGCGTTCATCACAATGCCATCGTAACTAAACCCTACTTCATGCAATTTATCTATTAAAAAGCCTTCTACATTAGATTGAAAATACTCCAGTTCAGTATTGGGAAATTTGGTTTTAATGATTTTAAAATAGTCTTCAAAAGTTTGTGTGCCATAGATTTCCGGCTCTCGTTTGCCTAACAAATTCAGGTTAGGTCCATTAATGATGAGTATTTTCATATGCAAATAATTAAAAAATCAGAAGCCAAAAGTTTATAATCAGACTTAATTCATCGAATGAGCATAGATTGAAATTTCCATATTCACTTCTTATTAAAAAATCTATGCTAATCTACTTTTTGTTAACTAATAAGCCAAGCAGTGGGATTATAAAATCAAAATTAGCTATTTCGGGAATCTCTTAAGATTGATTAAGGCAACAGAATTAGCAGCCTTTTTGATCAACTTTTCCCTTTGGGATTTTTAGTTGCTTAATTAACTTTCATCTTATTCCAAATCTTTTTAATTTTAAGTAGCATGATAATCATAATTATCAGGCAATTATTTTTTGTACTATTTTTTATTGATATCTACTTAATTATTGAAAATGAACTCCCCAAAAAAACATCCGTCCAAAAACCCTGTTTCAAGAAGGAGTTTTCTCACAACATTATCTGCTTCTTCTGCAGGTCTTTTAGCTTTACCTATTTCTCCTTCAAAGGCAAATACAATTACAGAAGCTCCTCGGAGTGCTCCACTGGAATGGCGAAATAAACAAGCTGGAATGAAATATCGAAAATTAGGCAGAACGGGTATGATGATCTCAGAAGTATTAAATGGAGGTGATCCGGTAAGAAAAGGAAAAACAAGACCTGTGGAAATTGCTATGGAAAGAGGCTTGAATTATCTGGATATGGCTCCTGCCTATGGAAATGGAGAATGCGAAGAAACTTATGCAAAAATCATAGACAGTTCTTCGAAACGGGAGAAGGTATTTATGACCACTAAGGTGAGTGGCTTCACAGGTGTAAGAAGTCAATTGTACCGAGATATTTATGATGGGTTACCCTCTGGAAAACAGGAAGAAATTCTAAAAAAGGCCTGGGAAATAAGAGCTGAAAGAGGCGTGGACAAGCCAGGGTATTTCCTGACTTACTGGCCAGGACAGCAAAAATCAAATGATCCATCTTTTCTGGCAAATGCCATGGTGGAAGAATATGGGCACAAAGTAGATGGAAGTCAAGCATTCAAGGATAAAATTAAAACTTCCGTAGAAGGTAGTTTAAAAAGAACAAAAACGGATTATTTTGATATTCTGATGTGTCCCCATGGAGCAAATTGTGCCGAAGAAGTACAGGTTCCAGAAATAAATGAAACTTTCGATGAATTGAAAAAAGAAGGGAAAGTGAGGTATTTGGGTGTTTCGTCTCACAATGATCCCGCTGGAGTATTGAGAGCTGCTGCAGATACTGGCAAATACGATGTAGTGATGTGCGCGTATAATGTGATTAATGGAGGTTATTTGGAAGATGCTATTCGACATGCTTACGACAATGGCGTTGGAGTAATTGCCATGAAGGTGGCCATGGCTGTTGCTACACATCATGAGGCTATAAAACCTATTCCCAATTGGAGAATTGAAAAAGTGAATAGAATTGTTCCGGGGGAAATGAAAGCTCCGGTAAAAGCTTATTTGTGGGCATTACAAAACCCAAAATTAACAGCTGTAATATCAAATTTATGGGATGAAACCTTTATTAATGATAATTTTTCGGTAGTAGGTAAAAAAGTAGAATTACAGCCGGGGTAATCTAATTCCCCAATCCCCATACATCAAAAAAAAGCCCAGATTCCTAAAAGGAAACGGGCTTTTGCACATGGGAATGGGTTAATTTTTGAAACTAAATATTTATACAAAAAACACCTTCAATTTTGCTAAAACTTATATGTAATGAGATAATATTTCTCCAGTTTAATCAGTACTATTACTTATTGCTTTAAATCTTCCTTAAAAGCTTTTCTGAACTTCTCCAGCTTCGGTTGAATGACATACGAACAATATCCCTGATTTGGATTATTTTTATAATAGTTCTGGTGATAATTTTCAGCCACATAATATTTCCCCAATTTGGATACCTCAGTAACTATTGGTGAAGGATAAGCTTTTTCCTCATTCAATATCCTAATCACTTTTTCAGAAATCTCCTGATGTGATTCATTGTGATAAAAAATAGCTGACCTGTATTGTGTCCCCACATCTGCTCCTTGTTTATTCAAAGTAGTAGGATCATGGGTTTTAAAAAATATAGATAATAATTTTTCAAACGAAACTTCTTTTGGATTATAAGTAATTTGAGCTACTTCAGCATGGCCAGTTAAGCCACTGCAAACCTGTTCATAGGTGGGGTTATTCACCTCCCCCCCGGTATAACCAGATTCTACTTTATATACTCCATTCACTTCCTGGAACACTGCTTCTACACACCAGAAACAGCCTGCTCCAAATGTTGCTTTTTCCATAATTTTCTTATCGAACTTTTTCTCATCCCCTTTTATCTGTGAGCTTGCTTCACAGGCAAAAAGGCTAATTAGTACTAAAAATAATAAACTGTTCTTTCCCATAATTACTTTATTTTTCTTCCAGTTTCAATTTACTAACACCTTTAACTTCCCAACTGTTTTTATCCTGAACAAAAACAATTAGCTCAGCATTTTGTGAATTAATATCCGCTGGAATATTTAACTTTTCAAATACTTCTTTGTCACTTTCTCTTGACTGAAAAATCCGAACAACATTATCATAATTTATAGTTCTTCCTTTATTTTCACCACCTTTTATCTCCGTTGTCAAGCCTTTTTCAACAATAGCTAAATGAATTATAGAATTTTGGAAATCACCTGCCAGGCGAATTAGCAAATCCAGGGTATTTCCCTTTTGCGCCACTTCCAAATTCACTTCCACAGTAGTCGTTTTGATGCCATTCCCTCCGATTATCTCGAATAATTTCCTTCTATCAGAACCAACAAAGTGAAGTTCTCCATTGACCACCAATTGTGGCGTATAGATGTTAAGGCTTCCTAAAACTTTAGCATATTTCCTTTGCCTAGCGGCAAAAGCAGGCTTTGCAAGTTTATCCTTCCAACCTAAATAATCCCAATAATCCACATGATAAGTTAATACAAAAACATTTGAATTTCTTTTTTCTGCATTCTCAATCACTTCGGAAATTAAGGCATCTGCAGAGGCACAACTGCTACATCCCTGTGAGGTAAACATTTCAAGTAATATAAAGGATTTATCATCAAAACTATTCCTTTGAGCATTGCAGGAATTTAAATGATAACCAAGTACAATCCAAAGAATAAGAGCCTTAATTCTCATTCTTCATTTTTTTTCTTTTTGCTTTAAAATTCAAAGAGGTAGAATTGATGCAATAACGAAGACCCGTTGGTTCAGGGCCATCTTCAAAAACATGGCCCAGATGTGCATCACATTTGGCACAAACCACTTCCACCCTTACCATGCCAAATGTTTTATCCGTCACCTCCACAATGCTAGTATCAGCTAGAGGCTCATAATAACTTGGCCACCCTGTTCCCGATTTAAATTTGGTTTTAGAACTAAATAGGGGATTATCACAACAAACACATTGGTAAATTCCCTTCTCTTTATTGTATACATATTCACCTGTAAATGCCCTTTCCGTTCCCTTTTCCCTAGTTACATAATATTGTTCAGACGTCAGTTGCGCTTTCCATTCCGCATCAGTTTTTTCTACTTTATCCTTAACCTTCACCATTTTTTTGGGTTGTTGGCCATTGGATATACATGCAGTATAAAGCATTAATGCAAAAGATAAAATCATTAGGTTTCTCATATATCAAAGTTTTTCTTTATATAACAAACCTAATAGTAAAGTGTCACAAAAGTATCACTACAAATGATCGAAAAGGTAACTTTTCCTTATTCTGAAATATCTTGAATCCCTGTTTTTTTTACCAATTTCAAATCATAAATATCCGTTCTTCTGTCTTTAAGATTTCGAACACTACCATAAGTGTGTAATTCCCTTAAATGGTCCAAATCAACATCAGCTATTAAAATCATTTCCGTATTTGGAGTAGCTTCAGCCTTAATTCCATTGGTAGGAAAAGAAAAATCACAAGGGGTAAATACTACCGACTGCGCAAACTGTATGTCCATGTTTTCCACCTTAGGCAGGTTTCCCACACTTCCAGCAATGGCTACGTAACATTCATTTTCTATTGCTCTGGCTCTGGCACAATATCTTATCCTGGAATATCCATTCTGCGTATCAGTGAGGAATGGGACGAATAGAATATTCATATTTTCCTCAGAAAGAATTCGGGGTAATTCCGGGAACTCCACATCATAGCAAATCAGAATACCAATAGGACCACAATCCGTATCGAATATGGAGATAGTATCTCCACCAACCATTCCCCAGCATTTGCTTTCATCGGGAGTCACATGCAATTTCACATAAGAATCATAAGTTCCATTTCTTCTACACAAGTAACCAACATTATATAAATCATTACCTTCTAAATAAGGCATACTTCCCGTAATAATATTGACATTATAACTAATCGCCAATTGGACAAACCTGTCTCTTATTTCTTCTGTAAATTCGGCCAGTTTCCTGATTGCCTCCGCCTCTGAAAGGTGATTGTATTTGGCCATTAGTGGCGCATTGAAAAATTCTGGGAATAAGGCAAAATCGCTTTTATACCCGGCAACTGCATCTATAAAAAACTCCACTTGCTCAAATAGCTCTTCTACCCCTTTGTAATGCCTCATTTGCCATTGAACCAGCCCTAATCTCACAACAGATTTTTGGGCCGAAAGTTTTTCAGGAGCTTTGTCAAAATAAATATTATCCCACTGCAAAAGGACTGCATAATCCTTTGATTCTTTATCTCCCGGAAGATAACCTTTTAAAACTTTTTTCGCATGGAAATCATTGGAAAGTTGGAAAGTAAGCGTAGGGTCAAAAAGCTCTTTTTGCTTCACCTTCTGGATATATTCTTTAGGGGTTGTAGTATCGGATACTTTATGATAATTGGGTATTCTTCCTCCAAAAACAATAGCTTTCAGATTGAGGTTTTCACAAAGTTCTTTTCTGGCATCATAAAGCCTCCGCCCCAATCTTAGCCCTCTGTATTCTGGTTTTATAAAAACATCTATTCCGTACAAAACATCCCCTTTCCCAGTATGTGTATTAAATGAATAATTCCCTGTAATTTGCAAATAAGTATGATTATCAGAAAAGTGGGAATATTTTACAATGATAGACAAGGCACAACCCACCACCTGGTTATCTATGAGTATTGCGATTTGACCTTCGGGAAAAATTTTTAATAATTTTTTCACCTGAGATTCCTTCCAATAGGTGCCTGGCCAGTTTTCATAGGCCGCAATCATTGATTCTTTTAATTCTTCGTAATCTGTGATATCAAGATTTCTTAAATCTACCTGTCCTACGTCTGTCATATTGTTGAGTATTTATTTTAAAGCATCTGGATTTCTTCAAAAGTTATCCAGATGCTTTTAATTTTAATTGATTAAATCATACCGTTTTGATGAGGCATTTGGTCTGGAACTTCCTGAGAGACACCCCATATTTCTGTTATCTTTTTATTTTCTAACCTAAAAATAAAATTAAAAACAAATGGTTTTTCACCCTTTTTTCCAATTGATTGAACACCTACATAATTCCCTTGACCCAAAACTTTGAAAAAGTCACCGAATTTCAGGTTAAATTCTGATAAATACCGAATAAAATTCTTTTTCTCCAAAAGACATTCTGACAAATGGTTGACAATTCTTTCGGATAAAAAATCATTTACCATAGCTATATTTTTACCAATAAAAGTAGATTGATAGAAATTGGAAATAATAGATTTATTTTCATCAGTTTTGTCAAAATCAGTTAGGGCAGATCCTCCATTTACCATAGTACTTTCAGCACCTATAGGCAAATCCACAGGCTGCTCCTGAATCACATCCCAATGTTCACAGATTTTCCCACCAGAAACCCTGAAAATATCTATCACAGCCATTTTCTTTCCCATCCAATCCAAATCCAGAAAAGCCATCACCAAATTTCTATCTTCAATTATGGTTACAATTGGAGATTTCGTTTCCACTGGTTTGGGAAATGTTTTAAGGTATTGAATAGCTTCAATTAAACCTGCTTTACCATCCTTTCCCATTGTGCTATGTTGAATGTAATGATCACTTACTAACTCATCAATTGCCTCAATTTCCCTATCTCGAATGACTCGGTTATAAAATGCTAAAACTAAATTTTTGTTTGTCTGAAATTCCATAATATTAAAAAAATAAATGATAGATCAAAGCCCGAAAAAGTACTTGTTTCCATACCCTTTATTTCATTTGAAAACATAAATTTCAAATAAATTCAACAAGGATATTGAAGGTCCTTTATCAAGCTTTAATTAAAATAAAAAAGATTAATAATACTGTTTAGATAAACCCTATTGGCAATACAACTCAAGGCCTACCTTTTAGGAAGGAATTTTGGAATTTCTTTTTCGATATGAAGTAAAAAATTTACTTATGATTTAAAACTAATCATTTTTGAATCAAGTAAAAATTATTTGCTAAAAAAACTCCCTTTAAATAATAAAAAACACCTAAAACATCAGAGTGCAAAAAATGAATTAAGATACTGATAGTCAGTTATTGGTAAAACAAAATACAATCCTACAATTTGTATTAAATATAATATTTAATCAACCTGCATAAAGAAATAGATTTATTCTATAATTTTGCTCCCGAAAACCTTTACCATACTAAAAAAGCTACCTTCCATTTGGCCTGTAGCTGAAAATAATTCAACAAAAATAAACGCATTTTTAAAATGAAAATTGGAGTTCCAAAGGAAATTAAAAACAACGAAAATCGTGTTGCACTTACTCCGGCCGGAGTGAAAGAATTAAGTAAAAATGGTCATGAAATTTTCGTACAGGCTACTGCCGGAGAAGGCTCTGGGTTTGAGGATAGCGAGTACGAAAATGCTGGAGCTAAAATTTTACCTACAATAGAAGATACGTATGCTACGGCAGAAATGATCATAAAGGTAAAAGAGCCAATTGAGCCTGAATATAAACTTATCAGAAAGGATCAGCTTATATTTACTTATTTCCACTTTGCCTCTTCAGGGCCACTTACTAAAGCAATGATTGAACAAAAAGCTGTTTGTGTAGCCTATGAAACTGTTGAAAAAGCAGATAGATCCTTGCCTTTATTAATTCCTATGTCGGAAGTAGCGGGAAGAATGGCTATTCAGCAGGGAGCAAAATACCTTGAAAAACCAATGAGAGGAAGGGGAATTCTTCTTGGTGGAGTACCTGGTGTAAAACCAGGGAAAGTATTAATTCTGGGAGGTGGAATTGTAGGAACTCAGGCCGCAAAAATGGCTGCTGGTTTAGGAGCTGATGTAACCATTATGGATGTTAACCTACAGAGGTTAAGACATTTGGACGATATTATGCCAGCCAATGTGCATACTTTAATGTCAAATGAATACAATATTAGGGAATTAATCAAAACTCATCATCTAATTGTTGGAGCGGTACTTATTCCAGGAGCCAAAGCGCCTAACCTTGTCACAAGAGATATGTTGAAAGATATGCAACCAGGAACTGTGTTAGTAGATGTTGCTGTTGATCAGGGAGGTTGTATCGAAACCTGTA
>JAHQVQ010000346.1 GCA_019634305.1 Flammeovirgaceae bacterium
CTTACGAAGCTCCTTACGCTCCTTATGAATATACTAAAGGTAAAATGATCTTCGAGAAAAAAGATGGCAAACTAACAGGAACAGTAAAAATGGATTATTACACCATCGAAGTATTAGATTTAAAGAAAGAAAAAAACAAAGTTACTTTCGGAATTAATTTAGAAGATGAATACGTGAGCATGAATTTGGAATTTAACGGAAATGAGTTTAAAGGAAAAGCCAGTTATTCAGAAGGAACTGTAGATTTAACAGGAAAGAAGGAAAAATAGAAAAGCTGAATTTACAGATTACAAAAAGAGAAGGTTCGTTTCAAAAACTCCTTCTCTTTTTTTGCTTTCTGAGCTCATCTTTCAGACATAAATTGTTCTAATATCTTCCCCATCCTTTTTATACCTTTTTCGATAGTTTTTTCATCAGAATTGGAAAAATTTAGCCGGAATGTATTTTCACCACTACCATCCACATAAAAAGTATTTCCCGGTACAAAAACTACTTTTTGTTTGATGGTTTCTTTCGCTAAATCCATTACTGAAAATCCTTTGGGCAACTGTACCCAAATAAACATTCCACCTTTCGGCTCCATATAGTTTATTTCCTTGGGGAAGTATTTCCTCATTGCAGCAATCATCCAATTGCATTGCAACTTATAATTTGATCTAAGTTTTTCCAGGTGATTTTCCAGGTTAAATTGATTCAGGTATTGGTAAATAATTCTCTGCGATAAATTATTAGAATGCAGATCTGAAGCTTGTTTAGCGCGAATCAACTGTTTGATAATAGATTTCTCAGCTACCACCCAGCCTAGCCTTAAACCAGGAGCCACAATTTTTGAAAAAGTGCCCAACAAAATTCCTTTATTTCCAATCTGAGTTTTTAAAGGAGGATACATTTCTCCTGAAAAATTGATTTCTCCATACGGATCATCCTCCACTAGAAGCAAATTATTATTGATAACAGCTTCACAAACTGTCTTCCTTTTACTTTCCGAATAAGTAATTCCAGAAGGATTCTGGAAGTTGGGAATACTATAGAAAAACTTAGGCTTTTGAATGGAAAGAATTTTATTTAAATGCTCAATGTCTGGTCCATCTGCCTCCAAAGGAACTGTAATAAACTTAGGTTGATAAAATGAAAATGACTGGATTGCTCCCAAATAGCTCGGTTTTTCTAATAAAACCTGATCTCCTGGATTTAGGAAGACTTTACCAATCAGGTCAAGTGCCTGCTGTGAACCGTTGGTAATCAGAATTTCTTCAGGACTTACTTCCAGATTATACTTTTCCTTATATCGGTTGGCGATGAACTCCCTTAAAGGTAAATATCCTTCTGATTTGGCATATTGTAGAATATTAGCAGCTTCTTTATTTAGAATTTCTGCGGTTACTTTTTTGATTTCCTCCACCGGAAAAAGTGCAGGATTTGGCAGTCCTCCTGCAAAGGAAATCATATCAGGATCGGCAGTTACTTTTAGAATTTCCCTAATGTAAGACGTTGGTATTTGTTTGATTCCTTCTGAAAACAAAATTTCTGTTTTCGGTTTTGTAAAGATTTCCATTTTTTAGTTTTTGATTTAAGTACCAGTACTTATTTAAATTGAGAAATATCACCTCATTATTAAATAGTTATGGCACAATTGAAAATATTTAATTATGCCCAATTACTTATGAATAATTAGAATTTAAGTTTGGATAAACAAAAAGCCTTTCCTGATCTGGCAGGAAAGGCTTTTTATTTAAAATTTAGATAAAAATCAGTCAGCCTGCCATTTAGAAAAAATCACATCCAGAAGGACTGCTGCAACGAAAAGTAGCAATAATTGTATCAGGTTAATATGTAGTTTAGAGTTTAATTCCATAATTTTTTGCATAAAAAAAGCCGATCAACATTTTGCTGACCGGCTTCTTATAAGAATTATATTTTTAAATTAAAAAAAATACCGATCAGGTTCTTCTAAAAGTAGAAGTGCTAGTGTTGCCAATACAAGGACGATATTTTTGAAAATTGATTTCATTTCTATTATTTAAAATTAAATTGGGACTAGGATTATTTTCCAAATAAGAATATTATTTATTTAAAATCAAAATTAAGTACCAGTACTTTTTTAATATTGAGCAACTTTACCTCTATATCAATCAGTTGAGCAGTAATTAGGATGTTATTTCTCTTTAACTACTTAAATTCTGATTTCCTTTTGGAGTATCCCAGAAACAGCCTTTCCAAGCAATTCATGATTTTCTTCATCAAAGTGGATTCCATCGATTTCACTTGATTCTATAAACTTACCTGTATCCATAAAATGGCAACCTGTTTCCTCTGCTACTTTATAAAATTCCACCCCAAAATTTTCAGATTTCTCCAATCCTCCTTTAAATAAATAGTCCAACTCAGGAGACGGAGAAAATGCGGGAGGGGCTAACAATAAGACTTTTGGAGGTTTACCATCAGAACCAAAATTAGATTTTTGTACAATCTCTACCAAAACTTTTGCTCCCCTAGCTACATCTACAGCAGAAAGAGAGAACCGTTGTTTCAAATCATTTGTACCTAAAAGAATCACAACTAAATCTATTGGTTTGTGGCTTCCCAGAATAGGGATAATTTGTTCCTTCCCATTTTTCCATCCTTCAATAGGATCATCCCAAACTGTTGTTCTTCCATTTAGTCCTTCGGGTATAACTAAGTAATCTTTTCCTATTTCCTTTTGCAAAACAGAGGTCCATCTTTTCTTCGTAGCAAATCGATCCCTGGTTACAGGGTCATATCCCCATGTATTAGAGTCACCAAAACACACTATTGTCTTCATTCTATTTTCGATATTGTTTGATTAATTCCTCTATAAAGACCAAAATGGGCAATTTGGTCTAATTTTAAATCATAAATTTTTCAGGAAATGGAAAGGTATATTAAACTGGCTACAATAGCTCCAGTAATTGGTGCAAAAATCGGAATCCAGGAATAAGCCCAGTTACTTGATCCTTTTTCTTTTATTGGGAGAATAGCATGCATAATTCTTGGTCCTAAATCCCTTGCCGGGTTAATCGCATATCCAGTTGTTCCACCAATTGACATTCCAATAACCACCACCAAAAAAGCAACAGGCAAAGCTCCGAGTGAACCTAATCCTACTTTAGCATCCTCCAAACCAGCGGCAGTGATTTCCGGCCCGGTGATATAAAGGATCACAAATACCAAAATAAAAGTACCAGAAGCTTCACAAATAAAATTTATTGGTAAATCCTTAATTGCAGGACCAGTTGCGAAAATCCCAACTTTATCCCCCTCTGTTGCATTAAAATGATTTTTAAAATTCAACCACACTAGAGAAGCACCTATCATGGCCCCAATCATTTGGGCTCCTATAAATGGCATAACCTGGTTCCATTCAAATAATCCGGATGCTGCCAGACCAATGGTTACAGCCGGGTTTAAGTGGGCTCCACTATAAGGTCCGGCTACAATTACTCCACAAAAAACACTCAATCCCCATCCAAAACTGGTGACTACCCATCCTCCGTTATTTCCATAAGTTCCCTTCAGCGACATATTAGCATTTACGCCCAATCCCAAAAAAATCAGAATAAAAGTTCCTACAATTTCAGCAATAAATGGTGTCATATCATTGGTTTGTTTTAGAAGTTCGTTATTTGTTCTTCCCAGTTTATTTAATGTTTATGTTTCTTTAAAATGTACCCTTCTGCAAGCGCTTTAAATTCTTTTACCTCATGCTTTATCCAGTTTTTGTCCTTACCAAGTTCTTTTGCCATAATTACAGCAACCTTTTCAGCCATTTCCATACTGACCCGAGCATCAAGATATAATGCTCTTACCCTCCTTGCCAATACATCTTCTACCTTCCTGGCCATTTCTTCCCTTACTGCCCAGACTACCTCAGCTTTGGTGAATTCCAAACTTTCATGAAGTTGTTTACCCATATCAGGGTTTTCTTCAATTAATTGTAAAATCCCCAATCGGTCCGAACCATAGACATGTAAATGATCATCAGGATCGAAGTTTTTCACATAACCATGAATAGGCATATTCTTGGTAATACATTGTTTTTCTTCCAATCCAGCCACAAGTGACGCCTTATCCACAGCATCCTCTCCCATTTTTCTATAAGTAGTCCATTTACCTCCAGTAATGGTTACCAGGCCAGAAAGAGAAACTAATATTTTATGGTTTCGGGAAATTTCTTTTGTGCTTTGGTCATTTTCTTCCACAGCCGCCAATGGCCTCAGGCCAGCAAAAATACTCAAAACATCTTTTCGTTTGGGTGCCCTGGTAAGGTATCTCCCAGCAGTTTTAAGGATGAATTCAATTTCTTTTTCCAATGCTCTTGGCTCTAAAGAAGCATCATCAACCAAGGTATCAGTTGTTCCTACTACTACTCTGTTGTGCCATGGAACTGCAAAAAGCACCCTTCCATCATCAGTTTTGGGAATCATAATGGCGGACTTACTTTGCAGAAATTCCTTATCCAAAACAACATGAACGCCCTGGCTAGGACGAGTAGTTTTTTTAGCCTTTGGATCATCCATTTTCAGGACATCATCAACAAAAACGCCTGTGGCATTTACTACTACTTTAGCCTTTATTTTATATTCTTTTTCACTTTCGATATCATAAACCACAAGCCCATCAACTAAACCTATATCATTTTTAGTCAGGTTGGTGACTTTCATATAATTAATGATTGTTCCATTATTTTTACTGATGGTTTGGGCCAAGTTGATTGCAAGACGGGAATCATCAAATTGTCCATCGTAATAAATTACCCCTCCTCTAAGTCCTTTCTTTTTAATATTTGGAATGGCTTTTAAGGTTTCCTCTTTTGAAATCCTCACCGAAGGACCCAATCCTAACTTTCCTGCCATCATATCATAAACTTTCATTCCCACGGCATAAAAAGGACCATCCCACCATTCATAAATTGGTATTACAAAAGCCAGATCTTTTACCAAATGAGGCGCATTCTGTCTTAAAAGTCCTCTTTCATGAAGCGCTTCAAGTACCAAAGAAATATCTCCCTGTGCCAGATACCTCACTCCACCATGCACTAACTTGGTACTTCTGCTTGAAGTCCCTTTCGAAAAATCTGCTTGTTCTAAAAGCAGTGTTTCATATCCTCTAGTAACAGATTCTACTGCAGTTCCCAAACCAGTTGCCCCACCACCAATAACTACCGTATCCCAAACTTTATCGGGATTATCCTTGATGGCTTTCACCATTATTTCCCTTCGCATATGCTATGTGTTTTTAGTTTTGTCTACAATTAATAAGATAAGAATCTCCCACTTCAATCTATCAACCAGTTTTTTGATCTGTCCACAGCCCTTTTCCATTGGCTATAATTATGATTAACCTCCTCACTTGGCAAGGATGGAGAAAACTTTTTATCTTGTTGCCATTGCTTTTTCAGTTCCTCCAAATTCCCCCAAAATCCAACTGCCAAACCTGCAAGATATGCAGCTCCCAAAGCAGTAGTTTCCAATACATTTGGTCGAATTACATTTATCCCCATAATATCCGCCTGAAACTGCATTAGAAAATCATTTGCTGAAGCTCCACCATCCACTCTTAATTCTTTAAGCTGTACACCTGCATCTGTAATCATCGCCTCTACAACATCTTTTGATTGGTAAGTTATGGCCTCTAAAGCAGCTCTGGCAATATGACCTTTAGTTGTCCCTCTTGTAATTCCCACGATTACTCCTCTGGCATACTGATCCCAATATGGCGCCCCTAATCCCGTAAAGGCTGGAACCAGATAAACACCACCATTGTCTTCTACTGATCTAGCGAGAGCTTCCACTTCAGATGAATGTTTGAAAAAATCTAAACCATCTCTTAGCCATTGTACTACAGCCCCTCCAATAAAAATACTTCCTTCCAAGGCATAGGTAGTTTCATCCCCGATTTTCCAAGCGATAGTAGTCAATAAATTATTTTCTGATTTTACGGGTTTTTTTCCTGTGTTTGCCACAATAAAGCAGCCTGTCCCGTAAGTATTTTTCACCATTCCAGGATCAGTACACATTTGCCCGAATAATGCAGCATGCTGATCTCCTGCTATTCCCGCAATTGGTATTTTTGAGGCAAAAATGGTAGTTCCGGTTTCGCCATAAACTTCACTGCAAGATTTCACCTCTGGTAAAATGGCTTTGGGGATATCCAGTATTTCCAGCAATTCATCATCCCATTCTAAAGTATGAATATTAAAAATCAGGGTACGGCTGGCATTGGTCACATCGGTGATATGCTTTTTACCATTAGTCAGTTTCCAGAGCAACCAGGAATCAACAGTTCCAAAGGCCAATTTCCCAGCAGCAGCTTTTTCCCTTGCTCCTTCTACATGATCAAGAATCCACTTAATTTTTGTCCCTGAAAAGTAGGCATCAATCACCAGCCCGGTTTTTTCTTGTATTTTTTCGGCCAATCCTTTTTCCTTTAGTTCATCACAAAAACCTGAGGTTCTTCTATCCTGCCAAACAATGGCATTATATATCGGTTCTCCTGTTTCCTTATCCCAAATTATGGTGGTTTCCCTCTGGTTGGTGATTCCGATTCCGGCAATAAATTTTCCATTTATCCCCAATTTGGTTACTACTTCAGCGGCTACAGAAGCCTGGGAAGACCAGATTTCCATTGGGTTGTGTTCTACCCATCCAGGTTTAGGGAAGATTTGCTCAAATTCCTTTTGGGCAACTGCTTTAATTTCGCCATTTTTATTAAATAATATTGCACGAGAGCTTGTAGTACCCTGATCGAGGGCTAAAATGCATTGTTCCATTTAAATTATAATTTGGTAATAAGTATTAGTCTTCAATCAAAAAATCATACGGGAAAGGTGAAAATTTCCCTATAAAAAATATTATGGCAATCAGATAGTAAAACATAGGTAACTCTCTGATTGGTAATTGACAATTTATTTGCAAGTCCGAAATGTCGCAGTTTATTTGCGTAATATGCTTACTTTTGCGGAAAATAAGACTAAAAATCCGATCCGACAAATATGTTAAATAAATTTACTAGAAAACTTAACACTGAGGAAAAATCTTATCTAGAATCAGAAATTCTCAGACTAACAAAAAAGGTGAAGTTTCAGAAAGGATTCACTGTAGTTTCCATGGTTGTCTTATTTTTCTTATCCATTCTTCTATTTTTTCTTTTCGCAGATAATTTTAAAACTGGATTAGTACTTGGAATTTTTGTTTTGTTAGGGTTATACCTTTTCACTTCTCTTTGGACCAATTATTACAATATACGGAACAATACCAGACAATTGGATAACCATCAATTTGCTATGGAAAATCAAAAGGCAGAAATCATTCAATGCGCGAGTGAACTGGTTTTAAAAATGGAAGATTCAGGTTTTGAAGGCCCAGATTATTTTTTTCAGGTGGAAGATAATCTCATTTTATATATCGGAGGGAAGGCTTATTATGAGAATGAAAAATTCCCCAATTCTGATTTTGAGGTTATCAGAATTTTCGGTAAAAATAATGATATGGTATTTTTTGATATACAGACCAAAGGCATAAAGGTTAATCCGCAAATTGTAATTAAAAGAAAGGGCAAGAAAAAATATTTGCAAAGTGAAGTATTTCCTGAAAACTATGAGGTAATGGAAGGAAATGTTAAATCTTTGGGAAATACACTACAAATGAGTTGATTTTAGGTTTATTTTATTAATTTCAATTAAAATTCTAGGTATAATTTGTCTAATGTTTTTATTATAAGAGCTTGTTTAAAATTTAAATTTGTGATTAAAATTGTTCAGTTTAAGATTTTCAGGAAAGGATTTTATTTTTTAATAATAGCGCTATTGTAAAATAAAATACTGAACTGAAGTTCTTGAAATGGACGATCTTAACATAATATCTGAAATTTAAACATGCTCTAAATCGAAAATGAGCTATTTGCAGATAGATGAAATAACTTAATCGACTTCATGATAAAATATTTTTTAAGCATTCACTTACCTTTAAGCATGAAACTATTATTTTCATCTGTGTTTCTCACCATTTTGATAAGCCCCTCATTTGCTCAGGATAATTTTGAAGAACTATCGACTCCTTTTTCTTCTCCAAAAAAGAATATTATTCCATTGAATAAGAACAAACCGGAATTTGATTTAGACTACGAAAAGGCCACTACCCAAGCCTATAATGACTATCTTCTATCCTTGAAGCATCCTGAATTTGGAGAAAAAAACAAAGTAAAAAGCCAATCATCATCTGAGTATAACATGCCCATTGTAAAATTAAAGGCGAATGATAACATGCCAATAATAAAACCGGATTCAACAATTAACTATCATATTTTACAAATGAAATTTAAATCTATTAAACCACCGATTTTATCCAGGGAGGAAAAATAATCACGATTACACTTTTAGCAAACCCTATGCATCTCTATTTTGTATTTCTCTAAATGCCGGAGACTAAAGGTAGGTAATGGTTTTTCTACCTTAAGTACCAGTACTATTTTATATTGAGTACTTTTATCTCATTATCAAAAAGTTGTGGCACTTATTAAGTATATTTAATTCTGCACATCTATTTAATTAAGGGAAATATTAATAATGAAATTTACCAAAAAACCAGTTTTGAAATAAATATTAATTTCGAATATAGATTTTAAAAATCATTTGCCATCACAGGAGAAGCCAGCTGGAATTTCTGGGGTTCTTACATTGTGGAGGAATTTCAAAATAGTATTATTGTAATGGCTGGTCTTAAAGCAAATGCTATTGGTCCGCTATATATTGGAGGAAGAACTAACTGGATATTATTTTGGAGGTATTGATAATTACGCATTAAGCACCTGTGCTCCACACTGGGTACTATTATTTCCGAGAAATAGTAAGCTCTCTATCAGTCTTTTACGGCAAAATTATACACGGTTAATTTTGAATTACTACTTAATACTGTTATTGGAGCCAGATTTGGAGGATTCGATTTGAATTTAGGATATTAGGTTATAGGAACAAATAAATTTACCAACCTTAGAATTGTTTATTATTGAAGAAAGTAAAAATAGATTTCCTAAAAATCAAAAAACGAGTGTATTAATTAAATAGATTAACACACTCGTTTTAAACTAATTACAATCTACTTTCCTTCCACTATACAGCCTCCAGTAAAACCAGTTGCAGAAAAACAGGAGGTAATTGAACCTTCTTTTCCCCCTGCATAATTCACTACAATTTTCAATTCGTGGCTTCCTGCTCTTTTTGGAGAACAATATTGGAACAAATAAGTACTGTTTACCTCTGCTCTAATAATACTAGCAGCCTCCTTAAATTTTGGTCCTAAATCACTCACATTTTGCGCAAAGAAAAATCCATCGGGACCAAAAGCCTTTAGTGTACTTTCAGCTATTGAACCACCTAATCCTATTGTATTCATGGTAATTCCCTTCGCCTGAGCATTGGCAACCGCTTGCAAAGCATCAGCTTTTGTACGCCTACCTGCCTGATCAGTTCCATCAGTAAATAATGCAATCGAGCCTATTCTCACAATACTTCCCGATTGCCCAATAATACCTTCCATAATATCGACACTTTCAATCACTGCTCCATTTAAGTTGGTAGAATTATCATTACTCAAATCTTCTGTAATACTTTCAACTCCTGAAATTAATTTGTCTCTGTCTTTTGTAAAGGACACTAAGGTATTCAGATTAGCGCCTCCATCAAACCACATAATTTGCATTTCCAATTCACCATATTCATCACTTTCGGCTACTGGAACAATTTCCTCAATAAAACTTGTGGTTGCTGCTTTAAGTTCAGTTTGAGAAGTTTGCAAAACACTACCACTTAGGTCAAGTACCAACAAAGTATGGGAAACAAAAACATTGGGTTTGGGTAAAATTCCAAATTCACTTTCGAAAGGGGAAATCGGTTGCCCATTTTCAAATACACTAATATTATCCACCACTATATCTTTTACTGGCAAAGTATCATTTCCAGTTCTTTGGTGAGCATTAAACAAAACAGAAACATTAGCTGGAGTTGCAGATGTAGTTGCTCTGTGTGTCAATATTAGGCCATTATCCTCTGTGGTAATGGGAGTGGTACATTCGTTTACGTCCACAGGATCCGGATCATCATTTTTACAAGAATAAGATAAAAATGCAATAGATAGAAAAATAAAAAATACTTTGAAATTAGGTTTCATAAGTTGTTTTTTTGATACAAGTCAATTTATACGAGACAAGTCAAAAAAGGTGCAGAAAAACATGATTATTTTTTATTTTTTCAATTATTCTTTTTAAGAATTAATTGGTTGGTTTTTATTATCACACTTACCAACCCCCACCAAGGGATCTGTATAGTTCAATCAGGTATTTAAACTGATTTTTTCGGGATTGCATTAATTCTAGTTCTGCCTCAAAAACATTTTTCTGAGCAGTAACTACCTCCAAATAGTTAGCATAACCTCCTAAAAATAAATCGTTGGAAGTGGACACTGCTTTTCGCAGTTCTTCTACCTGTAGGGATTTCAATTCATAAAGCCTGGTAGAATTATCGATACCTTTTAAGCTAGTTACAACTTCAGCAAAAGCATTAAGGGTAGCTTGTTCATATTGGTAAAGCAATGTATAATTTTCGGACTGAACTCTTTTAAAATTAGCTTTTAAACCTTTCCTATTAAAAATTGGTGCTGAAATGCCAGCTATGGCATTAAAGGCTATCGATTGGGGGCTAAACACCAGATGGGGCTTAAAAGACTCCATTCCCAAAAAAGCATTAAGTCTTAAAGATGGATAAAAAGCGGCTCTTGCTGCATAAATATTTGCCTGAGAAGCTTCCAACTGATACTCCAGTTGTTTTAAGTCAGGTCTGTTCAATAATAAATCACTTGGAATACCTGTCTTGTTAATATCAGGAAGTTCCTGTTCCAGGATACTAACTCCTCTTTCAAC
>JAHQVQ010000347.1 GCA_019634305.1 Flammeovirgaceae bacterium
TGCTTTTATCAATTGAAACATAACCAGTTTGTTTTGTAAACCTTGCATAAACTGGTAATTCAAGTTCATTCGCATCACAGATGCTATTTCTTTTACCTCTTAAAGATATGAAAGCGTAGAAAAAATCTACGCTTAGATGGGTTTTGAAACGGTTTCTTAAACCAGAAAAAGGCTAAAGTTTGCCAACTTTAGCCAGTGATTGAAAGCAAGTATTCACTAACTCAACAAATGTGTGACTAATCCACTTCTTAATTTTGGTTCAAACCAGGTTACTTTTGGAGGCATTATTTTTCCGCCATCTGCTATATCGATAAGTTGCTTCATGGATACTGGGAATAAAGCGAATGCTACTTTCATGTCTCCGGAATCTACTCTTTTTTCCAATTCTCCTAAACCTCTTCCTCCTCCAACAAATTCTATTCTTTTGTCAGTCCTTAAATCAAAGATTCCCAACACAGGTTTTAAAATCTGTTCTGATAAAATTGTTACATCTAAAACTCCAATGGGATCATGATCATCAAAGGTCCCCGTTTTGGCTTTCAGAGAATACCAATTGCCTTCCAGATACATGCCAAAGGTATGTAATTCGGCTGGTTTGAAAATCTCTTTTCCCTTTTTCTCTACCTCAAATTTTGTTTTCAGTTTGTCTACAAAATCCACAGGAGCTAGTCCATTCAAATCTTTCACTACCCGGTTGTAATCTATAATCTGCAATTGATTGTCAGGGAAATGCACTGCCAGGAAATAATTATACTCTTCTGCTCCGGAATGATTGGGATTTTCCTCTTGTAAATCTTTCCCCACTAAAGCTGCAGCCGCAGTTCTGTGGTGTCCATCAGCTACATAGGTAGCTGGTAATTTCTCAAATTCCTGAATGATTTGAGCAATAACGGATTCATTTCCAATTACCCAGAACTCATGTTGAACACCATCTTCGGCCATAAAATTATATTCAGGTGTTTGAGTCACTATTTTGTCTGCAATTTCATCCAGCGCCTTTTGATTAGGATAAGCAAAAAATACCGGCTCGGCATTCATCATCCCCACACGAACATGTTTCTTTCTGTCAGCTTCCTTATCTGGTCTGGTTAGCTCATGCTTTTTAATGATATCATTGAAATAATCATGAATTGAAGCACATGCCACATAGCCGACTTGAGAATGGTTATCTACACTTATTCTGTATAGGTACAAACAATCTTTCTGGTCCTGAATCAGAACACCTTCGTCCACCATTTTCTGAAAGTTTTCCTTTCCTTTTTGGTAGATTTCTGATGCATAAGGATCATGTCCATCGGGAAATGATATTTCAGGTTTCACCACATTTAGAAAACTATAAGGATTGCCTTTGGCTTCATCACGAGCTTCAGCGGTATTCATTACATCGTATGGTCTGGAAGCCACCTGAATTGCCTTTTCTGGTATAGGTCGAACTCCTTTGAATGCTTTAATTTTTGCCATTTTTATGTTTTAGTTTTTTTTGTTTATGATTTAAATTTTGGTGGTAACATTCTACTCATGATAATCCCTTCGATATTATTGATCGCCATCATTTGACTTTCATCCAAAGGTTTGTTCACATCAATGATATTATAAGCCAAATTGCCTCTGTGTTTATTCAATAAATCTTCTATATTGACATTTTCTTTTGCCAAAACAGTAGTGATTTGCCCCACCATATTTGGGATGTTTTTATTAGCAATAATTAACCTGGCTCCACCATTTCTGGGCATTTCTGCTTCGGGGAAATTAACCGAATTTTTAATGTTACCATTTTGCAAAAACTCTTTCAGTTGATCTACAGCCATTATAGCGCAATTGGATTCTGACTCCGGAGTAGAAGCTCCTAAATGAGGAAGGCAAATTACCTTGTCATTTTTTAGTAAATCTTCATCGGGAAAGTCGGTTACAAAACAACTTACTTTACCAGCCTCTAATGCTGAAAACAAATCTCGTTTATTTAACAAACCACCTCTGGCAAAGTTCAATATTCTGATGCCGGGTTTCATGATTTCAAATTTCTCCTGATTGAGAAATCCCTTTGTACTATCCAACAATGGCACATGAAGGGTAAGGTAGTCTGCCTGGCTGAGCAAATGATCCAGACTCTTTGCCTTTTTTACTTTTTGGGATAATGCCCAAGCCGCATCAACTGAAATATATGGATCATATCCTAATACTTTCATTCCCAGTGCTTCAGCAGCATTTGCCACCAACATGCCTATGGCTCCCAAACCCACTACGCCAAGTGTCTTTCCATAAATTTCAGGTCCGGCAAAGTTCGATTTTCCTTTTTCAACCAGTTTGCCAACTTCATCACCTTTTCCCACCAATTCTTTTGCCCAGGAAATACCATTTGGGATTTTTCTGGAAGAAAGTAATAAGCCAGTAAGTACCAGTTCCTTTACCGCATTGGCATTGGCTCCGGGGGTATTAAAAACTACTATGCCTTCATCAGTACATTTATCGATAGGAATATTATTGACTCCGGCTCCGGCTCTGGCAATAGCTTTTAAGTTTTTTGGAAATTCCAGTTCATGCATTTTAGCACTTCTCACCAAAATGGCATCGGGAGAGGAAAATTCGGAGGCTACTTCATAATGATCTAAAGGAAATCTCTGTAACCCGGTTAGGGAAATCTTATTGATCGTTTGTATTTTAAACATTTTCAAGTTTACTAGTTAAGTTTAGTGAATTGGTTAATTTGTGTTTTTAACTTGCGGGAGCTTTGAATCACTTTTTAGTAATATGTTGTGTAAAAAGTCATTATCGTAAGAATTTACAGCAACCTCATACTACTGGAAAAAAATAGGTCTGATTTTGATACTCCATCTCTTGAATATTGATCTATGATTTCTGGAAAACCTCCCCTGTATCTCCTCCAGAGGGGAAAAATATGCTTCCCCATCAATTGAGGGGGCTAGAGGGAGGAAAATAAATACAGAATTTTCCAAAAAACTTAAATTTCTAAAAATTTGAAGTAGTTTGCAGAAATAAATGGAAATAGGTTGAAATATTTAGAAACAAGAAAAAAATTATCCTTTTCAAACCTATTTCCACTTTAAATTACCCATTCTTATTTTCAAAATCCTTCATGAAATCTACAAGGGCATTTACACCTTCCATTGGCATAGAATTGTAAATACTTGCTCTCATGCCTCCAACAGATCTGTGACCTTTAAGGGTAGTCAGGTTTTGTGCAGTTGCTTCTGAGATGAATTTGGCATCCAAATCATTATCTCCGGTTACAAAAGGAACATTCATTAAAGAGCGGAACTTTGGTTCTACTGTTGCTTTGAACAGGCTGGAATTATCCAGGTAATTGTAAAGCAGCCCTGCCTTTTCCTTATTACCTTTTTCAATGGCCTTTAATCCTCCTTTTTCCAATGCCCACTCGAATACCAAACCTGCCATATAAATAGAATAGCAAGGAGGAGTATTGAACATGGAATCGCTATCAGCATGGGTTTTATAATTGAGCATGGTAGGAGTGAAATCCAATGCATTTCCAATTAAATCTTCTCTGATAATTACAATGGTTAGCCCGGCAGGACCAATGTTTTTCTGTGCACCGGCATAGATGATTCCAAATTTTGAAACATCATATTCCTGAGATAAAATATTGGATGACATATCTCCAACCAAGGGAACATTTGCTACATCTGGTAATTCCGGATAGAGCGTTCCATAAATGGTATTGTTAGTGGTGATATGAGCATAATCTGCATCTGGATCAAATATATCAGCCGAAAGTTCCGGGATATAGGAAAAAGTTTTATCTTCTGAAGAAGCTACTACATTTACATTTCCATATCTTTTCGCCTCTGCAATTGCCTTTTTGGACCAGGCTCCCGTGTTCACAATATCTGCTTTTTTCTTTTCGGTAAACAGATTTAAAGGAACCATGGCAAATTGGGTAGATGCACCCCCTTGTAGGAATAGCACCTTATAATTATCAGGAATATTCATGAGTTCGATGAGTTTGGATTTTGCATTTTCAGCAATCTCCATAAACACTTTCGATCGATGGCTCATTTCCATTACTGACATACTGCTACCCTGATAGTCAGTCATTTCATTTTTGGCTTTTTCCAGCACTTCAAGCGGCAACATAGCAGGCCCCGCAGAAAAATTAAATACTCTTCCCATTATTTGTTAGTATAATTTTATTGATGATTCAAATTGAGCATTGTGTAATAAGGATATAAAAATTCCAGTCTCAATGCTTGCTTTAAAGTTAATGATTTATTGAAATTTTGACCTATAGTTATTTATCGAATTATGTTTGAATTACTCCAGGGTTAAACCTTTTGGTGATAGGCGCATGATTTGCTGCTTCCAAACCCATTGAAATCATTTTCCGGGTTTCCAGAGGGGAAATAATTTCATCCACCCAAAGTCTTGAGGCTGCATAATATGGAGAAAGTTGTTCCTTATATCTATCTTCAATTTCCTTTAATAGCTTTTGTTCCTCTTCCGGGGAAATTTCTTTACCCTTTGCTTTTAAAGAGGCTACTTTAATTTGCAATAAAGTCTTTGCAGCAGAGGCTCCGCTCATTACGGCAATTTGTGCGGTAGGCCAGGCAAAAATAAATCTGGGATCATAAGCTTTTCCACACATGGCATAATTCCCAGCACCATAAGAATTTCCTACGATTAGTGTCATTTTTGGGACAGTGGAATTTGCCATTGCATTTACCATTTTGGCTCCATCTTTAATAATCCCTCCATGTTCGGCACGACTACCTACCATAAATCCGGAAACATCCTGAATAAACAATAAGGGGATTTTCTTTTGATTACAATTCATGATAAACCGGGCTGATTTATCCGCTGATTCTGAATAAATTACACCACCCATCTGCATTTCCCCCTTTTTGGTTTTGGAAATGGTCCTTTGGTTGGCGATAATGCCTACTACCCAGCCATCAATTCGGGCATAACCACAAATAATGGTTTGTCCATAGCCTTCTTTGTAATGATCGAATTTTGATTGATCCACCAATCTTTCAATAATCTCCATCATATCATAAGGCTTTACCCGATCGTGTGGAAATTTATCCAGCAATTCACTTTCGCTTTTCAAGGGAGGTTTCGAATCTACTCGATCAAATCCAGCAATTTCATGATGTCCCAGTTTGTCCATTAATTTTCTTATAGTATCCAGACATTCCTGATCATCTTTGCACTTATAATCTGTCACTCCAGAAATTTCACAATGTGTAGTTGCTCCACCAAGGGTTTCATTATCTACTGTTTCTCCAATGGCCGATTTTACCAGATACGAACCGGCAAGGAATACGGAACCAGTACCTTCCACAATTAAAGATTCATCGGACATAATGGGTAGGTAAGCGCCACCAGCCACACAACTTCCCATAATGGCTGCAATCTGAACAATTCCCTCTGAAGACATTATCGCATTATTCCGGAAGATTCTACCAAAATGTTCTTTATCAGGAAATATCTCATCTTGCATAGGCAGGAAAACACCAGCACTATCTACCAGATAGATAATTGGTAATTTATTCTCCATGGCAATTTCCTGTGCCCTAAGATTTTTCTTTGCGGTAATGGGAAACCATGCTCCAGCTTTTACTGTGGCATCGTTAGCAACCACAACACATAATCTGCCACTAACTTTTGTGATACCAGTCACCACTCCTCCGGAAGGACAGCCTCCATATTCCTTGTACATGCCATCTCCGGTAAAAGTCCCTACTTCCATGAAAAAGGCATCAGCATCTTTTAAATAATCAATTCTTTCTCTGGCTGTAAGTTTCCCTTTTTTGTGTTGTGATTCAATTTTCTTTTCACCTCCTCCTAAATGGACTTTTTCTCTTTTTTTGGTAAGTTCTTCTAAATTTTTGTGGTTTTTATTGGCTTCCTTTTCCAGTTTCATTTCATCTATTGGTTAAATCTTTTTTTTTAGCCAAAATTTAATCGATTTAAGGAACATAAACTAAATAATTGAGCTTGTAATTGAAGTAATTATTTCAAAATCTTAAATTATTCACCCTAATAATTTTACCATTCCTAAAAAAAGACTTTACATCAAAAGCTTTATTCATTTCCTTAGTAAAGTTGATAAAATAATATCAGATTTTATATGCCTTTATTTTTGCCCAGGACGATGCGTTTTTGAGGCGCTTAGCAGCGTTACGCAACGAAAAAACAAAGATGTACTGGGTAAAAAGAACA
>JAHQVQ010000348.1 GCA_019634305.1 Flammeovirgaceae bacterium
ATATTTAATTCTGCACATCTATTTACCTTTTTTTAAATATAATCAACAAGTTTAATTAATGATAGATTGGGAATCTGTTTCTGTTTACAAACAAAATTATTCAAATTGTATAAAAGACGTTGGAAAAGTATTTATCCTTATAATTTGTGTTTTTCAGTTAAGCAATGTGCTAGCTCAGGAAACTTCCAGTGTTCTTCAAAAGCCTCAATTAGATTCTACAGACAGCCTTTTTGTAAAAGAAATCGTAATTCTGGGAAACAAAGTTACCAAAAAACACATCATTCTTAGAGAGTTGGATTTTAATGAAGGCAGTAAATTTTCGAAAGAAAATATTTCCAGCTTTTTTGAACTTGAGGAAAACAAATTACGAAATACTAATTTATTTATCACTCAAAAAATCTATTATTACGAAGCCGGATCCGGTTCAAATGCTATTGTAGTTCAGATTAGTTTGAAGGAAAGATGGTATACTTTTCCCATTCCCATAATCAGCCTAGCAGACAGGAGTTTCAACGAGTGGTGGCAAAACCAAAACCATGATTTAAGCAGATTGAATTACGGAATCAATTTTAAAAGAAGAAATTTTAGAGGAAGGAAAGAGAACCTGGGTATTTTATTTCAATTGGGATTTACCAAAAGAGTGAAGCTAATTTATAGCATTCCATATCTCAATAAAGCTCAAAATCTAGGCATCACCACCAGAATAAGTTATGCTGAGAATAAAAATATGGCCTATAATACCATTGACAACAAACTTAAAAACGTTGATGGTGATGGGAAAGTCATGAGAACCCGATTTGATGCTGGATTTTCACTAAACAAAAGAGACGGATTCTATAATTTTCATTCCGTTGGGCTTCGATTTTTTAATAACAGTATCGCTAATACAGTTTCCCAACTCAACCCTGAATATTTTCTTGATTCTGCTCGATACCAAAAATTTTTTGAGTTAAACTACAGTTTCACAAGAGATTTTAGAGATTTTGCCGCTTATCCAAGAAAAGGCCATTATTTTTCTGTAGAAGCCTATAAATATGGCCTGGGTTTTTGGGATGATGTGGATGTTTTCGGAGTTGCCGGGATATATTCAAAATATATGGATTTGGGAAACAATTTGTATTATTCAGTCTCAGCTTCTGGTAAATTATCATTTCCCGAAAAACAACCTTACAACCTTTTTAAAGCCCTTGGTTACAGACAAAATTTTGTGAGGGGCTATGATTTATATGTGGTTGACGGATATCATTATAGTTTAATCAAAAATACTGCGAGGTGGAAATTGCTGGATAAGGAAATCAATGCCAAAAATGTAATTCCTATTGAGCAGTTCAATACCATTCCACTTGCCATTTACCTGAAAGGCTATTTTGATGCCGGAAGAGTTAGAAACAATAATGTGGAAATTTTCAATGAAAGGCTAACAAACAAGCCCATATATGGATATGGGCTTGGATTGGATATCGTAACTTTTTATAATGCGGTTTATCGCTTCGAATATTCCTTTAATAACAATGGTGAGTCTGGATTTTATCTTTATTTCAGAGCCAATATTTAAGCAATTTTTCTCTTTCTGGCTGCCTGAAATTGTACCAATAATACTATAAAAGTGATTAATAGGCCGAAACACTCCCTTGCCTCTTCTATAAAGATTTTACCAGGTGCCATTTTCTCAAATATCTCATCAGTATTGTGATTGGAAAACCAGTCAAAAACTCCAGGAGAAAGATAAATTGCCCCAACAAGACTCAATGTCATCAAAATCCCAATTAAGGGAATATTGTACTTATCCATGATGGCAAACGCAGATATTCCCGCTATAATAGCATAAAATGTAGCCCATATGTAAGGATCAGGATCATTCAATTGCACTACTGAAAAAACTGCAAATAAAAAGGTAAAAATGATATTTAAGATTTTCATTATCTATGCTTTTATCAAAATTGGTTACGCTTGTTTTCTACCACAAATATCCGATAACCAGGGTAAATCCTCAATTATTTATTTCAATATATCATTGAGGATTATGAGAATTTTTCCCATCGAATTAGCAATTATAATATAATTGTCTTTTTCTGATTATGGCTTTCCTGAGCCATCTCAATGATTTTAATCACATTTAATGATTCTTCTGGTTTTACTTCTAATGGTTTATTTTCTCGAATTACCTCGTAAATATTTTGGTAATAATCCTGATAACTACCAGGAATGGTTTCAACCTGACCCTCCACATGCAATCCTCCAACTTCAGTATTCAACCAGCCATAATCTTCTTCATTTTCAGTTCCCCAATCATCACCAACTGGCAAAAATCCAGCTTTTAGCATATCCTCTTGCGGATCGATTCCATATTTAGTAAATGAACCCAAAGTGCCATGGCAGGTATATCTTGGGCCAGCTTCTCTCACCAAATATCCAGATTTCAACAACACTTTTAAGTTATCATAATCCATTCTTATTTCGTAATTATCAATTACTTTGCCTCCGGTTCTAGTAATTCTTAAATCGGAATTCACTGCATTTGGCATTCCAAAGAGTACCAAAGCCTGATCAATCATATGCGAACCCAGATTATATAATATTCCCGTTCCAGCGCCTTCTTCTTCCTTCCATGTATTTTCCTGAATAAAATTTCTATACCTGTCATAATGAGATTCAAATTCAACCAATCTCCCAACCAGCTTATTATTAATTAGTTTTTTAACGGTTAGGAAATCTCCATCCCATCTTCGGTTTTGGAAAACACTAAGCATTTTCCCTTTCGATTTTGCCAAATCAATCAGTTTTTGACCTTCTTCTGAAGTAATAGTAAAAGGTTTTTCCACTATTACATGTTTTCCTTTTTCCAATGCAGCTGTAGCCATATCAACATGCAAATGGTCTGGAGTATTTACAATTATCAGTTCAATTTCAGGATCACCTATGAGTTCTTCATAAGTTCTGGAAATTACTGCATAAGGATAAATTTCTGCAGATTTATTGTGGCTTCTTTCCAGAATTCTACTGATTTTGAAACCATCATTTGATGCCAATAGTGGACAATGGAACACCTTTCCCGACATCCCAAAAGAGGCTACTCCTACTTTTATTTGATCTTTCATTTTCTTTTTAGTGATTTTATGGAAAATTAGAGAAGCTCAGGGAATTTTCCAATTCATATGGATAGGATTATAAAAATGATTTATACGAAATCAATCGTAGGTAAAAACCTTTGCTGTATTAATAATACCACTCGAAAAAATCTGCTGGATTTAGGAAGTAAAATTTGATAGTTTTATTAAAGTTAGTGTATTTGATTAATTATCATTCTGAGTGTCATAAACCAATTACATAGATTATGTTTAAAAATTACCTGAAAGTAACCATCCGAAATATTCAAAAAAGCAGAGTAACTGCTTTAATTAACATTTTTGGTTTGGCTGTAGGCATGGCATCCTGCATGCTGATCTACATTTTTGTGCAACATGAGTTATCCTACGATAAATTTCATAAAAATTCTAATCGAATATTAAGGGTTCTAACAATCGATAAAGCCCTTGGCGTGAGTAACAATTTGGTTGGAATTACCTACCCGCCACTTGGGAAAGCACTAAAGGAAGAATTCCCGGAAGTGAAAGAAGCTGTAAGAATTAACATGAGTGGCAGAAATCTGGTCACTTATCAGGATCAGAATTTCTATACTGAAAATCTGGTTTATGCGGAACCGTCCTTATTCACAGTTTTTGATTTTGAATTGAAGGAAGGCAAAAAGGGACATGTATTATCAACGCCATATACTGCAGTGCTCACAGAAACCATGGCAAAGAAAACGTTTGGAGAGGAAGATCCCATTGGCAAATCCATCACACTGGATAATCAAAATGAGATTGAGATAGTGGGAATCATGGAAGATGTGAAAGATAATTCTCATTTAAAGTTTGATGTAATGGTTTCCCTTTACCCAACACAGCAGGATTCTGGCTGGGTACAATGGCTGGACTCATGGAATTCTATAAGCATGTCCACTTATATTTTACTGGATGAAGCCGAATCCCAAACTAAAGTTGACAAAAAGCTGGAAGACCTGATTCGGAAAAATGGTGTGAGGGAAAGCTTTAATGTCACTACTCAGCGATTTGAGGAAGCCCATTTACAATCTTCCGATATTTTATTTGATGGTTTAAATCAAGAAAAAGGGCAAATCGGCTATGTGAAAACACTTACCATTGTAGCCATTTTCGTAATTCTTATTGCCTCAATCAATTTTATGAATCTTTCCACAGCTCAATCTTCCAAAAGAGCAAAAGAAGTAAGCATGCGGAAAATTTTGGGTTCGAACAGAGCACAATTAATTTTACAATACATTGGAGAATCCATTTTTCTCTCCTTTTTATCCTTATCACTAGCTTGCCTTTTAGTGGCTGTTTTCGGTTCTTATGCAGCCTTGCCTATAGAAGGCAACCCAATATTATTTCTATTTTCCCAACCAGAAAATTACATGATCATTCTGGGTGGAACGCTTTTTCTGGGCATCTTTTCAGGAATTTATCCGGCTGTAGTGCTTTCAGGTTTCCAGCCTATCAAAATTGTAAAGGGGAAATTTACCAGTGGAAAAAAAGGAGTTTTCCTCAGAAGGGTTTTGGTTGTGCTACAATTTGCGGTTTCGATAGGGCTCATTATTGGAACTACCATTGTTTTTCAACAATTAGATTATATCAAAAATAAAAACCTAGGTTTTGAAACAGATCAGGTGATCAATTTAAGATTAGCCAATCAGGAATTGCAGGAGAAAGCTGGAACTTTAAAAAATAAATTAGAGCAAATTTCCGGAATAGAAAACATAGCTTTTGCCTCCTCTATGCCAGGTCAGGGATTTAGCAGAAGGGGAATTGTGCCAGAAGGCTACAGCCAGGATGATGATCCATGGATTGTAAGCATTATGTCTTGTAATGAAGATTATATAGATCTTATGAACATGGAAATTTCGGATGGAAGAAACTTTTCCCCGGAATTCGGAGCGGAACAAGATGGATCCCTTATTATCAATGAAGCTGCTGCTGAAGCCATCGGTTGGAAAGGTGATGCAGTTGGGAAAAAAATTCAGATTCGCCAACAAGATCTAACTGTAATTGGTGTGGTAAAAGATTTTCATTTCACCTCCATGCGCCATAAAATTGAGCCGATCATTATCAATTACCGACCTGAAGCAAATAATTCGATGGTGGTAAAAATAAAAGGCGGAAATATTTCTGAAACCATTGCAGAAATGGAAGAACAATGGACAACCGTTCACCCAGCTTTACCCATGGAATACACTTTCTTTGATGAAGATTTTGGTAATCTTTACCAAAGTGATGAAACATTTTCTGTGCTAATTATCAATTTTACCTGGCTGGCAATTTTAATAGCCTGTCTGGGATTATTTGGATTAGCTTCCTTCATAGCCGAGCAAAGAACGAAGGAAATTGGTATCCGAAAAGTCTTGGGTTCAAAAATTTCAGCCATTGTTGTTTTACTTTCTTCAGAATTTGTAAGGCTGGTATTAATCTCCAACCTGATTGCCTGGCCAATAGCCTATTTTGCTATGAACAACTGGCTGCAGGATTTTGAATACAAAATAGATATCGGAATTGGCTCATTCGTAATTGCAGCCGTTTTGGCACTATTCATTGCCCTTTCTACGGTAAGTTATCATTCTATAAAAGCGGCATGGGCAAATCCGGTAAACAGTTTAAGAAGTGAATAGTTAATTATTCAAACAATACTATTTAAGGGAAAGCATTCAAATTTGCCTTCCCTTTTTTTAGAGCTTATTTAAGTTTTGTTTTTCCCGAAATGTCGGACCATACCGAAAATGACCAGTTTGAGGTTCTCGGGAAGCAATAAAATTTTGTACCGGGCTGGCGATCCAGTAGCAGCGCTACCGAGTGTCGAACCATACTAAATTTTATTGGGAACTGAAATTCTGAACCGGGCAAACGCTTTGTGGTTATTTGTAGCTGAAAGGATAAAATTTAAATATGCTCCTCTTCAAAATTGGAAAATCAATATTTTCCCAATAATTTAAGCACCTGTGCTCCACACCGGGTACTATTATTTCCGAGAAATAGTAACCTCTCTATCAATATTTTACGGCAAAATAATACACTGTTAATTTTGAAATACTACTTAATGACATGTTGAGG
>JAHQVQ010000349.1 GCA_019634305.1 Flammeovirgaceae bacterium
AAAATTTATGGCTGCTGAACAACAACGATATTCAAGAGAAGAATTGAAGGAGTTTGAGGAGCTTCTTTTGGATAAGTTGGCTAGGTCTAAAAATGAGTTAACCCATCTGAAAGTTTCCATTAAAAAAGGTGCTAGTGGTTATGATAACAATCATACTGGTGCAAAAACCCTTGAAGATGGAGCAGATGCACTCGAAAAAGAACAGCTTAACCAACTTGCGGCCAGAACCCAAAAGTACATGTCCCAGCTTGAAAATGCTTTAATCAGAATCAAGAATGGAACATATGGGATCTGCATTGATACTGGTAATTTGATCAGTAAAGAGAGACTTAGAGCCGTGCCTCACACTCAACATTCTATCGAAGCAAAATTAAACAGGAAGTAATTTCAATATTCCTTCTTTCAAAGAAATGGTTTGTACAATTAAAGTATAGACCATTTTTTATATCCCAAAACTTTCTATGTTTGTACTCTTAAAAAGTAATTCTTATTACCAATTCCCCAATAAAGAAAAATTACCTCAATGGATTTTTTGCAAAGGCATATTGAAGCACTGATATTTTGTTCACCTCAGGCTATAAAAACTGAAGAATTACAGATTTGTCTTTCAGAAATGTTCGATTCTGAAGTTCCTGAGGATGATATTATCAATTCGATAAATATTCTGATAGAAAAGTATCAGACGGACAACTTCTCTTTTGAAATAATAAAAGCATCTGGTGGGTATCAATTTATGACTAAACCCGCTTTTCAGGCAAGTATAGGGATATTACTGAAACAAAAATCGAAGAAAAGACTTTCGAACAGTGCCTTGGAAACGCTTTCCATCATTGCCTATAAACAACCCATTACCAAAGGTCAGATCGAGCAGATAAGAGGCGTAAATTGTGATTATGCTGTAAAAAAACTGCTGGAAAAAGAATTAGTAGAAATTAAAGGAAAATCTGATGGAGTAGGGAAACCCATTTTATACGGCACCTCCGAAAAATTTCTGGAATATTTTGGCATAAATCATCTGGATGAATTACCCCTGCCAAAAGATTTTAGTGAAGAAGAAAATGAAATTGGGGAGAATAATGAATAGACTTATTCTCCCAAAGAATTTTTTCTCTTATTTTTCATCAAACCACTTGGAATACATTACATAATTATTAGCAGTTCTTTCAAATACTTTTCTTAATTCATCATCCACCGGTTTAATTTTTTTCGCTGGTACTCCAGCATAGAGGTAACCTGCTGCTACAATGGTATTTTCCAAAACAACTGCACCGGCAGCAATTAAGGCTTCTGACTGAACCACAGCGTGGTCCATTACGATAGCTCCCATTCCCACCAATACATTGTCTTCTACAGTACATCCATGGATAATGGCATTATGCCCAATGGAAACATTGTTGCCAATAACTGTTTTTGCTTTTTGGTAAGTACAATGAATAATAGCACCATCCTGAATATTTGTTTTATTTCCAATGGTAATTGAATTTACATCTCCTCGAACCACAGCATTGAACCACACGCTACATTGATCTCCCATTTTTACATCACCTACTAAAGTAGCATTTTCGGCTATAAAACATTCTTTTCCCCAACTTGGGCTAATTCCCATTACTTTTTTTATCACAGCCATTTTAAAAATTTCGTTTATTTCTACTTTTGCCTAAATTTACGAATTGGAATTAATTTTAGCGGACTAAACCTGGTTCTTTTTCGAAGGGAAATAAAGATAATTTAATTTAACTAATGGCAAGAATTTTAACAGGAATACAGAGTAGTGGAAAACCTCATTTGGGGAATTTATTAGGGGCAATTCAACCTGCTATTGAGCTTTCCCTTGAGCCGGAAAATGATTCGTTTTTCTTCATTGCAGATTTACATTCTCTCACCACAATAAAAGATGCTGAGGCAAGGAAACAAAATATATACGCTGTTGCTGCAGCCTGGTTAGCTTTTGGGTTCGATACTGAGAAAAATACTTTTTACCGTCAGTCGAGAGTGACTGAAGTTTGTGAACTGACCTGGTACATGAACTGTTTTACGCCATATCCCATGTTGGCCAATGCACATTCCTTTAAAGATAAATCTGATAGTTTGTCGGATGTAAATGCCTTGCTTTTTACATATACTGTTTTAATGGCTTGTGATATCATTTTATACAATGCCAATTTTGTTCCTGTGGGAAAAGATCAGCAGCAACATCTTGAGATTACCAGAGATATTACCAGTGGTTTCAATTTAAAATATGGAGAGACCTTTGTGGTGCCAGAAGCTAAAATTAATGAAAGTATCATGACTATTCCAGGAGTTGACGGCCGGAAAATGAGTAAATCTTATAATAATTATATTGATATTTTTCTTCCACAAAAAGAATTAAAAAAGCAGGTATTTAAAATCGAAACCGATAGTAAGACATTAGAAGAACCTAAGGATCCTGATACTTGTAATGTGTATAAAATTTATTCTCTCATAGGTAGTGAGGAACAAAATGCCCAGTTGAGGGAAAAATATCTGGCTGGAAATTTTGGTTACGGACATGCCAAAAAGGAATTGCTAAATTTGATGATTGAAAAATACGAGAAAGAACGAGAGCTTTACAACTATTATATGGAAAATACTCAAGTGCTTGAAGAGAAATTACAGGCAGGTGAGGAAAAAGCCAGAAAGGTAGCTAAGGAAGTACTCCAAAAAGTTCGTGAGAAGTTGGGATATGCCTAATTTTAAATTGAATGGAAGGGTAGAACCATCGAAATGTCGGATTATCCAATTTGTTTGTATTGAGATATTTATTATAAGTAAATGATTACCAAGAAGCAAAAGCCTTAGGTAATCCCTAATCATTTTTTTGGGTATAAAATCTGATGATATAGCAGAAATTTTTTGAATCCATTCAAATTTTATTATCCTTTTTTTAAGAAGAAAATTATTAATTTGCGAGAATAATTTATGATCAGTTTACTGGGAAGTTTAAAGGGGTAATTAATTGGTACTCAAATTAACTTAGGAATGAATCTGTGCCTTTGGTAGAGGAATTAAGCTTCTCAGAAATACTTTTTTCAATACTTTTTCTAGAATTAATTTATTGTGAACAAATTAATTCTCAGTAATTATCTTGATATTGCTTAAATTTAAATATATTTATTTTCAGGCATTTGTATATTAAGTAAAAAATATTTAAAAAAAATTTTAATTTTACATAAACATTCAGTAGGCATCAATGGTGATTGGTTTCACATTGATAAAATCTAGTAGCATTTATGAAATTTATTGTATCCACCTCCGCATTATTGAAACAAATATCTGCGATTTCAGGAGTTATTCCCTCCAATCCAATCGTACCTATTTTAGAGAATTTTTTATTTGAAATAAAGGAGGGAAAACTAAGTATTACTGCATCTGATCTTCAAACTTCGGTTATTACCCAGATTAGCGTGGAAGCAGAAGAAGATGGGAGTGTGGCCATACCTGCTAAAATGCTGGCTGAGACACTAAGAAATCTGCCTGAGCAGCCTGTAACCTTCACTATCGATTTTGAATCGTATAGTGTGGAAATAAGTTCGGATAATGGTAGATACAAACTTGCCGGGGAAAATGCTACTGATTTCCCGAAAGTTCCTGAATTAGGCCGCTCTGAGTCTATAGAAATTCCTACTAGTGTGATGACAGAGGCAATTGCCTATACGCTATTTGCCACCAGTAATGATGAAATGAAGCCTGCGATGAATGGGGTTTATTTTAATATTACCGAAACTCAGGCAAATTTTGTTTCTTCAGACAGTCATAGATTGATAAGATACCGTAGAACTGATTTAAAATCTGATTTTGAAACAGCAATAATTATCCATAAAAAGGCACTAACTTTATTAAAAGCATCATTACCTTCTGATGATACTCCACTTACCTTGGAATTTAATACCTCAAATGCCATCTTTTCTTTTGGTAATATAAAGCTTATTTGTAGGCTTATCGATGAAAGATTCCCTGATTATGAAAATGTGATTCCGCTTAATAATGACAACATGGTAACCATGGACCGTGGAGAATTATTGAGCACTTTGAAAAGGATTGTTATTTATGCTAATAAATCTACAAACCAGGTAAGATTTAAAATTACCGGAAATGAAATTCAAGTGTCTGCTGAAGATCTTGATTTTTCAAATGAAGCATCTGAAAGGTTGTTCTGTGATCATGAAGGTCAGGACATCGAAATAGGATTCAATGCTAAGTTCCTTATTGAAATTCTGAATAATCTGTATTCAGAGAAAGTGACATTCCAATTATCTGAACCAAGTAGTGCAGGATTGATTGTGCCTGTGGATGTAGATAAAAGTGAAGATATATTAATGTTAGTAATGCCAATTATGCTGCATAATTACGTATAGCTAACATTTCCTAAAATTTCTTTTTGCAAAGCTAATCCTGTATTCAGGGTTAGCTTTTTTCATTTATATGTAATTAGTGGAAAAGAAATAGCCTGATTTTTCTTAAAAATTGTCCGGTTTTCCAACAAGGTATGTTCAATTTCGTACAAATTGATTTTCCCTCATTTTGAGTTATTTTGTATTAAGTGACTTATTATCAATTAGTTAGTAATGTTGGCATCTCTATTGAAAAACACCTTTTCGTCAGATTAATTTTTATAAAAACAAATTTTGCTACTATGAAATCAATTATCGGAACAATTGCCAAGACTTTATTTTTTGCTATTTTATTCTCATCTTCAGCTGCAGTTTTTGCAACTACTAATTCAGGAAATGATCCTATTGATAATAAGAAGATTAAAGAATCTTCGAATATTCAATACAGTATCTATCCTCTAAAAAACTCTACAAAAATCAGAGTGGCTTATGAGAAAAAAGGAAAAGAAAAAGTAACGATTAAAATTTATGACGATAAGAAAAATTTAATTTTTACTGATATCCAAAGAAATAATACCGAATTAAAAAGGAATTACGATTTAGGTAAAATTGGAAATGGAGTTTATTTCGTAAAAATAAAGTCAGGTGATTTCGAAACCCAGCATAAAATATTTGTAGGGAAGACGCAAATTAAAGCTTTTGAAAGCTATTTATCAGCTTCAGCAACTAATAACAAAATTAGAATTGCTTTTCAGAATGCTACTAATCCTGTGAAGATTTCGATCATTGATGAAAAAGGAAAAAATCTTTACGATAAGACTTTATTCGATATAGAGAACTTTAGCAGCTTGTTCAATTTAACCCCACTAGACAAGGGAAATTACACTGTTAGCATTTCTTCAAATGGAAAAGTTACAGAACAGAATTATACAATTAAATAATTATCGAATAGTTTACAATTATAGGGCAAAAAGGCAATCCTCATTTGGATTGCCTTTTTTTATTTTGATGCAATTGAGAATACATATTTTATCTAATTGCCCATCTGATCGATATTACCAGTGATTTTTAATTCTATCCTTCGGTTAATTTCCCTACCATCTTTTTCATCATCATTACTAACTCTGGGAATTTTATCCCCGTAACCCTTAGCGTTCATTCTTTCTGGTTTTATGCCTTTAGACCTTAAATACTGAACAACCGCTCTAGCTCTTCTTTCTGATAAAATGAAATTATAAGATGGATCACCTACATTATCAGTATGTCCGGAAATTTCTACTTCAAGTGAAGGGTTGTTTTTTAAGAATTGAGCCATTTGATCCAGACTACCATAAGAGAGTTCTTTTAAAATAGCTGAATTAAAATCGAAGTAAATATTTTTTACTATTAAAGGTTGACTATTATTGGAGGACTCCAAAATGATTATTTCATTGATAATTCCATCCTTTGCATTCGATACAAAGAATTGAGTTTCTTTTGATAAGTGTGCTTTAGAAGTAGCTTTTAATGAAAAATCACCTTGGTTTTCCTGAAGTCTCATGGCAAAACTCCCATCAGAGTCAGTAACCGTACTGGTTACTTCCTTACCTGTTTGATTATTGATGAGTTTTACAACTGCTTCCAGAGGTTGCCTGTTTCCCATAGAATAAATAAATCCTTTTACGGAAATTCCTCCCAGCAATTCATAATTGAGGTCTATTTCAAAGTCATGTTCAATTATTTTTGAATGGTCATCAGAAAGTTCAGGTTGAAAATATTGCTCAGACTTCAACAGGTCACCAGCATAAATTTTGGTGGTATATTTTTCTTTAAAAGGCAGGTTTACCTGAAAGAATCCTGTTTCATTTGGATAAGCTTTTATTTCACTATTTTCACTATTAAAAATTACAGAAGCATTTTGAACTGGACTTTTAGATATCTTATCAATCACATTCCCTTTCAAGATTACCTCTTTAAACATAAATGCTTTGTAAATATCTTCAGCACCAAAACCGCCACTTCGGTTGGAAGTGAAAAAACCTATGTCGTTAAAAATGCTGAAGAATATATCATCATTCACTGAATTAATTGGATAACCAAGGTTTTCTGGTGTTGACCAAATTTTTGCGGTAGCATGATGGGTAGACCTAAAAATATCAAATCCCCCAATAGAGTTATGTCCTTTCGAGCTAAAATACAATACCCCATTTTTATCTAAAAAGGGAGCATCTTCATCATTTTCGGTATTCAGTTCAGCTAAAGGAAAGGGTTTTCCCCATTTTCCGTTACCTTTTTTAAATGCGATAAATAAATCCAGATCTCCCTTGGGATTATAACCATTTGATGAAAATACAATTGTACTTTCATCCTCTGAAATACAGGCATGGGATTCATATCCAGAGGTATTAATATTTCCACCAAGTGGTTTTGGCTTTTCCCATTCTCCGGCAAAATATTCTGAAATATACAAATCCTCATTTTGATAAATAATCATCTTCTGATCCTTCCCAAATAACTGAATCGTAGCAATATTATCACCTTTTACCTTGAAATCAAGTTCTTCCAATTTTAGAGGAGACCACGAGCTATATTCATCTAAATTTGAAGAATAAATAGATTCCAAGGCTAAATTTTTAGATCTTTCATCAGGGTTTTCACCCCTTCTGGTAAATAATATTTTTTCCTGGTTTTTAGATAAAATGCTATTGTATTCAGGGAAATCGGAATTGATAGTTTCACCCAAATTATCGACATAATAACCTTTTGGATTCTGATAAACCTCAATTGCATTTTCTATGCTTTTAAGAGTTTGAGTTAATAGTTCATCCTCTTTAACATTAGCGTTTACTGATTGAAATTTAAACAGATTCGTTTTTGCTTCTTTAAATAAATGATTTTTATAATATGCCATCCCAAGCCAATAATAATATCTGGGTTTTTTAAGACTTTCTTCAGCTTGCGATTCTATATTACTCAAATATTCAAGGCCTTTTTTGGGGCTGTTAAGTAAAATATGACATATCCCCGCATAGTAATTGGCATCTAGGTTAGAAGGATCAGTGTAAAGTGCCTCATTCAAATATATTAAAGCATTTTTATATTCCTCTTCCTGAAAAAATGAAATTCCTTTTTTCAAATCCTTTTCTTGTGCTGAAGCCAGAAAAAAAGAAGGGAATAATAAACAAAAGAGGATGGCGAATTTCAAGACTTGTCCCATAGGTGATTTTTTTGAAGCTACATTAAATGTGTAAAAGAGAATGAATTATGCTCTTAAAATCTGAAAATTAAACTAAAATAAAAAGGCTTTTCCATAGAAAAGCCTTTTTGCGATTTTTTTATTAAAAAGCTCCTTGGAGCTCTATTTCATTCGATTTCAGGAATTGCCTTTATCTTTTTCTATATTGAAGGAAAATTTCACTTTCTCCCAATTAAAGTTAATTGAATCTTTAATTCGGAAATGCAGCCTTTCCTGCAAATCTTCAGAAGTAGATGGTTGAATTACTACTCTTAGAGCATCTTCATTTTCATCATATTCATAAGCACCCCATTGGTCCCAAACTTTGTTAAAAATCAATGTCCACTCACTTTCATTAGGGATAGTAAATAAACCATATTTCCCTTTCGGAAGTTGTTCACCATTGATTAAAACATCACTTTCAAATTCTATCCAAGTAGCCTCATTTGCACCTGTCCTCCAAACTTGCCCATATGGTTCCAAGCCTCCCCAAATTTTTCTTCCCTTTACTCCAGGTGAGCCATATTGCATATTTATTTTTACTCCATCAATTTTTCCAGAAATTTTTGTGAGTGGGCTGGGTATTTTCTCCTCCTTTTCTTCTTCTTCTACTACGGTGGTTTCTTCTTCAGCTTGTTCCATATTTCCACTTCCTGGAGAACAAGCATTTAATAAAAACAGACTGGATAAACCCAGGGAAATAAAAATAACCCTTTTTACTATTTTTTTCATATGTTCAATTTTTTGTATTACTAATTGTATTATTTTACAGGGTTTTAATTATCCTATTTAATGATAAATTGTTGGTTTTAGAATAATCCTAATTTTATATTCCCCACTTTTGATTTATAAACCCATACGTTAGAAAAGGGTTCCGGGCTTCAAATAAATAAATTTTTTAATGATTTTTAACGTTTTTCAATAAATGGAAAATAATTCCTCAAAAACAGAAAAGGCATCTTATGATAATTTAAGATGCCTTTTTTTAGTCATAAGTGTTCCTTTTATCCTTGGTATTCTTCCAGGTAAATATTCACCTGTTTAAATACATTTTCAGCAGTATAACCTAATTTTTCATCAAGTACACTAGCAGGGGCAGAATGACCAAAATGATCTAATCCTATCGATTTTCCAAAAGGACCAACTAAACCTTGTAATGTAACAGGTAATCCAGCTGTTAAACCAAGTACAGGAATCCCAGATGGAATTACACTTTCCTGATAGGCTTTGCTTTGGTTCCTGAATAAACCTTCGGAAATAGCGGAAACAATTCGAATTTTTAAGCCTTTTTCAGCTCTAAGTTTTTCAGCTCCTGCTACTAAAGTAGAAACTTCAGAACCACTGGCAACCAAAATAATATCTGGAGTATCGGAATCGCTTTCTACAACATAGGCACCTTTATCAGCTTGTTTGGCTTCTTCAAATCTTGAATTAGCTGCAGGCAAATCTTTAATTCCCTGTCTGGAAAGAATGAGTGCAGTTGGAGTTTTTTTGTTTTCAAGAGCCATTTTCCATGCAATGGTTGTTTCATTAGCATCGGCTGGTCTTAAAGCCAAAAGACTCATATCACCTGAGTGATTTTTCAGCTTTTCGAGTAACCTTACCTGAGCTTCTTGCTCTACAGGCTGGTGAGTTGGTCCATCTTCTCCTACTCTGAAAGCATCATGTGTCCAAACATATTTTACAGGAAGCTCCATTAAAGCGGCTAACCTGAATGCTGGTTTCATGTAGTCAGAGAATACAAAGAACGTTGCACAAACTGGAATAACACCACCATGTAATGCCATACCGTTGGCAATAGCAGCCATTGTCAATTCAGCAACTCCAGCTTGTAAGAATGATCCTGAAAAATTTCCTTTCTTGAAAATTGTAGTCTTCTTAAGGAAACCGTCAGTTTTATCACTATTAGAAAGGTCAGCTGACATTACAATCATATTTTCAACTGATTCAGCATAGTGGGCTAACACAACAGAAGATGCTGCTCTTGTAGCTACACCAGCTTTTTGAGCGATTTGACGGTAGTCTATTTCAGGAACATCTCCAGAGAAAAATAACTCTAATTTTTCTGCTAGGGCGTTATTATTACTTTCCCATTCTTGTTGAGCAGCCTTTCTTTCGGCAACAATTTTTGCTTTTTTAGCTTTTACTTCTTCATAGTATTCAGCTACTTCTGGGAATATTTTAAAAGGATCTTCAGGATTTCCTCCTAAGTTTTCAATTGTTTTTGCTAATGAAGCTCCAGCGTTTCCTAAAGGCATACCATGAGTGGACACTTTTCTTTCAAAACTTTCTCCTTTTTCAGTAACCGCCCCTTTACCCATAATAGTTTTACCTATAATAATGGTTGGTTTCTCTGTTTCATTCGAAGCCTCAGTAAGTGCAGCTCTGATGGCATCGGGATTATTTCCTTCAATAGTGATAGCTTTCCATCCCCAAGCTTCATATTTTTTTGCAGTATCTTCTACGGATACATCAGTGGTTTCAGAAGATAACTGGATATCGTTGGAATCATAAAACATAACCAGGTTACTCAATCCAAGAAAACCTGCTATTCTACCTGCACCTTGAGATATTTCTTCTTGAATACCACCATCAGAAATGAAAGTATAAGTTTTATGACCAGTCCATTCTCCAAACCTTTCAGCCAAAAACCTTTCAACAATTGCTGCACCAACTGCAAAAGTATGTCCTTGCCCTAATGGACCAGAAGTGTTTTCTACACCTCTTTTAAAATCAACCTCAGGGTGACCAGGAGTTGGACTTCCCCACTGTCTGAAGTTTGATAAATCCTCCATTGAATAGTTTCCAATAAGAGAAAGAGT
>JAHQVQ010000350.1 GCA_019634305.1 Flammeovirgaceae bacterium
GGCTATAAAGGTCTTGACATATTAATTGAAGCTTTTGGTGAATTATCCAATGAATATCAATTAATTATTGCAGGTGAATGTTATGAAGATTTTAAAAAATATGAACTGTTAATCAATAAAAATAGGAATAAAGACAGAATAAAATTGTTTAACAAATATATTCCTGATAGTGAAGTGAAGTATTTTTTTTCTGCTTCAGATGTATGTGTAAATCCATATAAATCTGGGACTCAAAGTGGGGTAATTGCAACTGCATTCCATTTTGATATTCCTACTATTGTAACAGATGTGGGTAACTTAAAGGAAAGCGTAGAAACGTATAAAACAGGGTTGTCAATTCCGGAGCCAAAAGCATCGGTATTAAAATTAGCAATAGAAGAATATTTTAATTCATCATTAAAAAAAATGTATAAAAAGAATATTGAGGAATTTAAAGAGAAATATACCTGGGAAAATCTTTCCAGGAAATTAACCGAATTTTCTCAAAAGCTCTAATGATCCATTTTGAAAAACAGAGATAGATTAGGGTTTAAAACGATGTTGTTTAATGATTTTAAAATAAATTGAAATGAGCAGTTTTATTTTAATCCTAGCATTTTAGAAAAAGTAGCAGCCCTACTTGAAGGAAAAGGAAAAATGAAGAAGGAATAAAGAGCCACATGTAGATAGAAGAAATAACTTTAAACTGCTTCAATATAAAAAACCTATCCTCAATTGGTTTTTTGAGTTGCAAAGATCTCAATAAATGTTATTCAGAAAAGAAGTAGAGTTGGTGATTAAGTTATAGTAGTTAGTTTGTAAGCAATGTGTTGAAATCTAATTTAGATTTCTGGCAAATTTTGCATTTTTATTAATCGGTTTTTCCGAATCAATTTTAATGATTGGATTATCCTCACCAATTACACATGATTCGTAAACTAATTCTTCCTTAAAGTCTACCATATAGTGTCCAAAACTTACATTTACATGACCGTTAATGGGATAACCATTGATTTTAACTGATTGGAAGAATTCTTCAGCCTCCTTTTTAATAGAGAAGGATATTTCAAAAAGAACTACATCGTTAGATGAAAAGTTAATGAAAAAGTACATTTTAATTTGGTTTGTTATTAATAGGATATTACCTGTAAACTAAAATATAAAATTGTACTTTTTGGTTAAATTATTGAAAAAAACTTACATGATTTTTTTTGATTTTATAATGATGAGATCATTGTTTAAATTCGTTGTGGCAAATAAGAATATATCCCCACCTTCTGTTAATCCTGTTTTTTTTCTGATTTGCTGTACTGTAAGTGGAAAGTTGCGTGCTGTAATATTGGCTTTTTTAAGATTTTGTAACTTTCTCAATTCTTTTTTATTAAAATTTATGATATTTTCTATTTCAAAAACTCTCCCTGGTAAATTTTCCTGCCATCTATTAAAAGTATATAAGTGGCTGTTGGAGTGAAGTTTTCTTAAATTTAAATTTTGGCTAACGGATTTGAATAAACCCGCTTTCATAATGCTAGTATTTGGTTCGAATAAGAACTTTTCAGGAAAACCATATTCAACTAAGGCATTTTTCTCAGTATTTAGCTCTGTTACGAATACCATAATTTTATCCTGATTAATGAAATTCACACATTTAATATTTGGAGAAATACCTGCTTGGTTATCTATTTCAAACAATAGTTCTTTGCAATCGTTTTTTATTGAAACTATGTGGATTGTACTAATATTTCCCAGCTGTTCTATTGCTAGTTTAATGTCTAAGAGAGGGGAAGCTTTAATTAAAAGTTTAGTTCCAGTTTTTAATATATGGTTCTTTAATTCAATAATATTGGGTTGACAATCTTGAAAGTTTACAACTTTAGACTTATGTTCATCTCTCCGGGAAGGATCTACATAAATAAGATCATAATTATTTTTAGAGGCTTTTATTAATTCCTCACTATTTGTATTAATTACCTTAAGGTTTTTTATCCCTAAAATGTTAGCATTATTAGATACAATTTCACACAATTCTAGGTCTCTTTCTACATAATGAACTTCTCTGAAATTTTCAGCGAAAATCAAACAGTCAATTCCAAAACCACCCGTAAGGTCAATCATTTTATCTCCAGCAAAAAGCTTAGCCTTGTATTTGGCGGAAATTTCAGAAGAACATTGTTCCATGGATATCTTTTTAGGATAAATAATTTCCTTATTCTGAAGTAAGAATGGGAGTTTTTTCTTTGCTTTTAGTCTCCCATGAATTTGAGTTATTATGAAAGGGATTGGAATATCTTTATATTTTTGTGCCTTTAGAGCTAATTGATTTAAATCGTCATTAATATGTAAGTCGATAAATTCAAGGAGGGTCTCATTTAATTGTTGCATGCTTTTTATTATCCAAATAGTTTTACAACTGAAATAGAAAAAATATTAGTGATAGGTAAAAAATTAAAAAATGAAAATAAATAAATTTCCCGTTCTAGCCTCAAAAGTAATCATTATTGCCCTTTTGTTGTTTTGTTTTTCAGGTTGCAAAAAGAGTAGGCTTAAATCTGGAAGCGACTCTCAGGTGGCCACTGAACAAGGCCAGGGTATTTCAGGAAAAGTATTGTGGTTTGAGGGTAATTTGATGCCAGGACCTGATAAAAAAATACCTGGTGGAAAGCCAATTGAAAAAGAAATTCTGATTTATGAATTAACTAACCGCAATCAGACTGACTTTGATGGTCAATTCTTTTCAAACATTAAAACGCAATTAATTTCACAAATAAAATCAGACGAAAAAGGTCAATTTAAAATATCTCTTCCAATCGGGAATTTCTCTTTATTTGTTAAAGAAAAAGAGGGTCTTTTTGCTAATAGTTTTGATGGGAATGGAAATATTAATCCAATAGGAGTTAAGGAAGGAGAATTTACTTTATTAACTATTAAAATTGACTATAAGGCAGCTTATTGATTTCTAATATTTGATCATCCTAAATGACATGAATTGTCAAAAAATTAGTGAATTATTTAATAACTATTTGAGTAGATGTAATAAAAATTACAGCCAACTTAATCTCTTTTTTTCCTTTCTATAAAAAAACATTTCTCCAGAAACCTTCTCTTTGGCTTAATTGAGCGTTATAACAAGGCGAATTGTTCGGTTTTTAAAATTCTAAGTATTGTAAAATATGTTTTTTATCTCCAAAAAGTAATGGAAATTACATTTGGAATATCCTACCTCTCTTTCAAAAGTTTGGGATAAAAAATCTTACCAACTTTACCTCATCAATAATTACTTCCTTAGATTTTTTAAAAGCATTTGCCCATTTTTTTATTTATTTTTTTCTGTGGAAATGACAAAGGTTTATTTTTTTATTCAGGCAAGCATCGTATTTTGGATCTCTACACAAATCTGGTCTACAAAAGTTATCATCATTATAAATAAATATGCAATTCATTTTACCCAGGCTATGAATATGGTTACAAATTTAGTTATAGGATAACCATTTCAGACTCTTCCTATATTCTTAAAAAGAGATTTTCAAAAATTCACAATTTGGAATTAATTTAAAGGAAAATTGTTTTCTTTTATATTTTAAATTAGCCAAAAGATTAACAAATAATATGGGAAATAAAAAAGTACTTACCATTGTGGGAATGGGGAAAGGAATAAGCCTTGCAGTTGCCAAACGCTTTGCCACAGAAGGCTATTCCATTGCCATGATTTCCAGAAATGAAAATAATTTAAAAGCATATCAGAAGGAATTGACAGTTGCACAGGTTGAAAGTCAATATTTTGTAGGGGATGCAGGTGATTCTGAAAGTCTTAAAAATGCTTTTAATGAAATTCATTCCAGTATTGGACCAACTGAGACTCTGATTTATAATGCTGCTGTTATAAGAAAACAGAATATCCTCACTGAATCTTTAGAATCCCTTGTTAATGATTTTAAGGTAAATGTGGGTGGAGCGTTGGAGTCAGTAAAAGCAGTAATTCCAGGGATGGAAAAAGCAGGAAATGGCACCATCATTTTTACAGGTGGTGGATTATCCAGGCATCCTCACAAAGATTATGGATCGTTGGCTATCGGGAAAGCTGGGCTAAGGAATCTAACGGGTTCAATTTCCAGAGCCTTGGAAGGGAAAAATATAAAAGTAGGTACTGTAGTGATTTATGGATATGTTTCAGAAAAAGATGAAAAATACAATCCAAGAACAATTGCTGAGCAGTATTGGGAATTTATGATGTCCGATGGAGAAGATTTTGAAGTCGTATATTAAGCCTCAATACTAATTATTAGGAAACTTTAAAAGGGTTTAAAAAGACCCTTTTTTAAATCCTATTTCTTAGAGCTTCCTCCAATTCTGCTGAGTTTAAACTATATGGATTGTTCTTATTTCCAGTCTCCTTTATTATCATTGGAATTTGAATTTCCTCTAAACCAGATTTAGAGAAAATTGATATTTGAAATTCTTCAGTCCAATTGTCAATTTTATCTAAAAAGAATTCAATTTGATAATTAGGACCTTTTTCATCTTTTTGACTAAACATTTTTCCTAATCGTGCATATTTCTTTAAAGCAATATTAGTAGTATCCTTTTTTCTAAGTTCTCTTACTGTAATCCTGTTTACAATTCCCATGAGCGATCCACAAATCAAACCATGGGGAATATTACATTTTCCCCCAATTGATGAAGCAAAGCCATGAATAGTCCCCAATCCAGCATTCGCCAATGTGATTCCTGAAATCATGGCAGCATATGCCATTTTTGTCCTTCCTTCAATATTCAATCCTTCATGGACTGCCTGTGGTAACCCATCTTTTAACTGGTTCAATGCTTTTATTGCAAGAGAATCCGTCATCAGATTAGATTTGGTGGATAAATAGGATTCTACTAATTGTGTAAAGGCATCCATTCCACTATTAGCCGTCTGGTTTTTTGGAGATGTTAAAGTTAAGGTAGGATCAACCACAGCCAGGTTTGGAACAAAATTTTCGTGCCTCAAAGATTTTTTAAAGCCATGATTTCCAACTTCTGTAATTACGGCATTTTTAGTGGTTTCACTTCCTGTTCCAGATGTGGTTGGTACAGCGATAAATGGAATTTTTATCCCTGGATGAATTTCCCCTGTTCCCACACCTTCGAGGAAGTTCTTTACAGGTTTATTCAGTGGCAACATCGCTGAAATGGCTTTTCCGGCATCAAGAACACTTCCTCCTCCTATTGCCAAAATGGCTTTAAGGTTAGCATTTATAAATTGATCTACGCAATGGTCTATTTGCTTAGGAGAAGGTTCATTTGGAATTACATAGTGATACCATTCAATTTTTGATTGACTTAAATCCTCCCTCAAAGTATCCCAATGTTTGGAACTGGTAAATGATTTTGCTCCAGTTAAAATGAGAACAGTATTACCATAGTTTTCAATCAACTGGGGTAATAATCCAAATTTACCCACCCCAAAGTGAATTTGCGGAGTGCTGGCAAATGAAAATGATTTTGGCATTATCCTAAGTTTGATGGGCCCAAAATTTTATGTTTAACTCCTTTTCTTGGCTTGGCCATCCAGCCATTTACGGTTTGGCTCCACTCTTCATAATGTTTTGTTTCTTTGTGGGCTAACACATCTGCTTCAGATTTATAGGCTTCATAAAATGCGAATTTATTCGGGTCTTCCACGTCTTGGATAAAATCGAATCTAAGGTTTCCTGGTTCTTTTGAAGAGTTTTCAGAATTTTTAAGGGAAGCCTGAATAAATTCTTCTTTAAATTCAGGTTTCACCCAAATATGAACAATTGTAGCAATCATTTTTTTTGAATTAGTTATAAAGTTAAAAAATTAGAAAAGTGAAAAATTAAAGCCTGTTTTTACCAACTCATTATATTTTTTACCATCGAATTCGTAATAAAAGGCTCCCTTTTTTGATGTGGATTTATCTTTTTCATCCAGTTTATTTAGCAAATTCATTGAAATAAGTTTCTTGCGAAAATTTCTATCATCAAGTGGCTTTTGGTAAATCTCCTGATATAATTTAAGTAATTGTGGAAGAGTGAATTTTTTTGGAAGTAACTCAAACCCTATAGGTCTGTATCGTGCATTTTGCTGAAGTTTTAGTAAAGCCATTTCCACCATTTTTTTATGGTCTAAAATAAGATTGGGTACTTCATTTAGATCAAACCAATTTGCTCCGTGGGCATTTACCAACTCTTCATCCTGTTGGCCAATCTGAATCAAACTCCAATAGACAATTGATATTACTCTTGCTCCTGGATCTCGATCCTTTTTTCCAAAAGATTGTAGTTGTTCTAAGAAAATATTTTCCAACCCGGTTAATTCCTTCAAAACCCTTGTTGCTGAAAAATCAAGATCTTCATTTATTTTTACAAAACTTCCTACCAGAGACCACTCTCCAGCCAGAGGCTCTACCAAACGCTTAATTAAAAGCAACTTTAATTTTTCTTTTTTGATATCGAATCCCCAAATAATACAGTCTACCGCCACATTTATGGATTCACTATCCTGATAATAGCTTTTTGGTATATCGTTAATTGATGAATTTATTTTCATATATAAATGGTAATAGTATGCAGTAGAATGGTTATGTTAAATAGATATGCAGAATTAAATATACTTAATAAGTGCCACAACTTTTTGATAATGAGATAAAAGTACTCAATATAAAATAGTACTGGTACTTACTTCTGCTTGTCTATACTGTCTATTTGCAAATTTATGGATACAAATCTTAAAATCTAAAGGAAGGGTAGAATTAGGTTTTATCAAATTACATAAAATTAAATTTTGTGTTTTTTATGAAGTTAGGGAACTTGTTTTTAAATTTCCTTGATTTTTAAGAAAGTTTTTATCTTACCTTTTATACTTAACATTTTTGTCAATTTAACTATGGAATTTAGAAAATTAGGAAATTCGGATCTTGAAATTTCAGTAATAGCTTTTGGAGCTTGGGCAATTGGAGGCTGGCTTTGGGGTGGAGCAGATGAAAAAGAAGCTGAAAAAGCAATTCGGGCTTCGATTGATATGGGGGGTACAACAATTGATACTGCCCCGGTTTATGGTTTTGGAGTAAGTGAAAAAATTGTAGGAAAAGCCATTGAAGGTATTTCAAGAGATAAGATCCAGGTTTTAACCAAATATGGATTAAGGTGGAATACAAAAAAAGGAGTTCAGTTTTTTAATACTAAGGATAATGATGGGAATGATATTAATATTCATAAATATGCTGGGAAAGCCAGTGTAATAAAAGAATGTGAAGATAGTTTACAAAGGTTAAAAACTGATTACATTGATTTGTACCAAATTCACTGGCATGACGAATCAACTCCTATTTCAGAAACTATGGAAGCGGTTGAGCAGCTTTTAAAGGATGGGAAAATCAGGACAGCTGGAGTGTGTAATTACCAAACCAGTTGGGTTGAAGAAGCATTAGATTCCATAAACATAGTTTCCAATCAGGTTCCTTATTCTATGTTGAGAAAAGATATTGAAAAGGATGTTGTACCGCAGGCTTTGGAAAGAAATATTGGTATTTTAGCCTATAGTCCATTGCAAAGAGGGGTGTTAACTGGAAAAATTAAACCTGGTTATAAATTTAATGATGGAGATAATAGAGCTGATTTACCTTATTTTAAAGGAGAAAATCTGAAGGAAATTAATTCTTTCCTTGAGGGTATAAAACCAATTGCAGAGAACAAAGGTGCGACTCTTGCCCAGCTGGTTCTAAAGTGGACTTTGGGACAGCCAGGCATTACCTGCGCATTGGCTGGAGCAAGGAACATCCAGCAAGTGGAAGATAATCTAAAAGCAGCTTCCCTTCAATTAAGTAAGGAAGAGATTTATCAAATTAATCAGGAATTAAAAGAATTAAGTTTGGATCTTTAACAATTCACGGCCAATTCAAATCGAATTTCTAGCTTTAAAATAAAAGGGATTGGAAATCTGATCCCTTTTTTGTTTTAAGATTAATTCCGCTGCTGTTTTCCCCATACTTTTAAAGTCTGTAGAGATCACAGAAATACCATCCCTGATCACCTCTTTAAGTTGGGAATCATTATAAGAAATTACTCCAAGGTCCTTTCCCGGTTGAAGTTTTTTCTTTTTTGCAAAACTTAAAAGTTTAATTAAATCCTCATTTTGAAAAGTGAAATACACTTCATTTTCATTCAAGATTCTGGAATTTATTTTATCAATTAACCTGAATTTGAAATCGTATTTTTCACAGAATCTTTTCATTCCTTCGGTAGCTTCAACAGGGTGAAGGGTTTTTTCTGTAAATATTCCAGTTATTCTTTTGTATTTCATTAGATATTCCTTCGCTTTTTCCATTCCATAGAAAATATCACTCTCGAAGTTTTGATAAATCATGGCACAATCCAGCTTTTTCATAGGTCTGTCTAGAATCAACAATCTATCTGGCGGAATTTGCTTGAGGGTTTTCAGAATTTTCTTTTCATACTTATAGAAAGTGGGAATAATGATGAAGTGATTGTAGTTGCCAATATTATCCAGAATTAGCCGCTCAAAAATTTTAGGATTATGATTGTGGAAGAATGTATCTACTATTACATTTCGGTGGAAATTTGACATGAGTGAATTATACAATACCTTTTTGTATTCATTCATCTCATTAAATAAAAGGAATATTTTAAGGTTTTGTTTGGTATTTGTACTGAAAATATAAAATCCTTTCCCATGGGTTGAGGCAATAATGCCTTTGTCTCTTAGCTGATAATAGGCTTTTACCACAGTATCTCTGGAAAGGTCCAGCTTATCACTTATCTGGTTGATGGAAGGGAGTTTTTGGTGTCGGCTAATTTTTCCTGCTATTATACCATCAATAATACAATCCTGAATTTGTTTATAAATGGGTTTGGTAGCTTTGGAATCGATTTTTATTAGGCTTGGATCTACATTCATGTTAGTATTCTAAAAATGTGTTGGTGGAAATATTCAATACGTTTGAATTATTTTTAAAAGATTTTTCTGAAAAAACTTTCATTTTCTATTCCTGCAAAATTAATAGAAATAAATAAACAAATTTCATTACAGTACATAACAGTTTAGTGTTTTTTATTAAAACCATTCAAATCATCTTCAAAAGATTTGAATAGTTTTATTTGACTTTCCCCTGATAGTTGTTCTTTTGTGGCATAAATTATTTCACCATTTGAATGAAACTAATTAGATACATAGTTTGGGTTTGCTTTTTATTGTTTTTTTTCTCTTGTGAAAATGATTCAGAGCCAAAAAATGAATTAAATACTAATCAATTCAATATCTCTCTAGATACCAATGAATTATTGGCAATGAATGGAAGTGAATTATCAGTATTGGTATGTGGAAACTGTCATTTTTATCCGGAACCTGGGTTGTTGGAAAAAAGAGTATGGGAAAAGGTATTTAATCAAATGGGATTAAGACTTGGCATTGATGTAAAGGCAAACCTCATGAAATTATATGGAAGTAAAACAACAGAGGAACTTGCTTTACTGGCAAGTGGAAATATTTATCCCTTAAACCCACTAATCCCCAAAGAGGCCTGGGAAAAAATTAGGGAGTATTATAACGATAATGCCCAAAATGATATCTCAATAACTCCTTTGGTATTTGACACTTTTGATTCTTTACATTATGAATCTTTTCCAATTGCTAAACCAAAAGCTTTACCTCCATTTGTGACAATGATTAAGCAGGAACCCAAATCTGGAGATATTTATTATGGAACGGCTTCTAATTGGTTATTTAAATATAATTATTCTGAAAAGGGCTATGATTCTATTGCTGTAGAAAGTCCTCCTACAGATATTCGATTTTCCGAAAATGGATCTTTCCATTTACTCAATATTGGTATTATGAATCCCTCAGATTTGCCCAGAGGAAAAGTTGATTTTTATCCTAATGGATTTGAAGAAAAGACTAATAAAAATCTAATATCTAAATTACACAGACCAGTAAATTTCGAATTTGCTGATCTCAATGATGATGATATGGAGGATATAATTATTTGTGAATTTGGTTTCAATTTGGGAAAATTTACCTGGTTTGAGCAAAAAAAAGATGGCCAATATTTGGAACATGTAATTTCAAATTTACCAGGTGCTATAAAATCTTTTGTGGAGGATTTTAATGATGATGGAATGCTTGATATAATAGTTTTGAAGGCTCAGGGAAAGGAAGGTATTTATGGATTTATTAATAATGGAAATGGGGATTTTGAATTAAAACCTCTACTAAAGTTCCTTCCTGTTTATGGGGTGAGTCATATGGAAATGGTAGATTTTAATCAGGATGGCCATAAAGATTTTTTAATTGCCAATGGTGATAATGCTGATTATTCCTATTCGTTCAAAAATTTTCACGGGGTTCGAATCTATCTGAATGATGGTGATTATAATTTTAAAGAAGCTTATTTTCAGCCGCTATATGGAGCTACTATGGCAAAACCAATTGATTTCGATCAGGATGGAGATTTGGATATTGCTGTGAATTGTTTTTTCCCGGATTATGAACAAACTCCTAACAATAACTTTGTATTTCTAGAAAATAAAGGAAATTTAAATTTTAAACCTTTTACTTTTTCTGAAAGCAAAAAAGGGAGATGGCTAACTATGGAAATAGCTGACTTGGAGAAAGATGGACAACCCGAAATACTTTTAGGATCATTTATCTATGCACCAACACCAGTACCAAAAGACTTGAAAAACAGTTGGGAAAAATCAGGTCCCGAAGTAATGGTGTTAAGGTATAAAAAGTAAAAAAGCCAGAAGATTGGTCTGGCTTTCCAATTTTCCATTAATCAACTAAGCTCATTCTACTTCTTTATTGCTGAATCTTCTTGTAAAATCCCCAAAATAAATCCTTTTATTGCTCTATTAACTTGATTCGGCTCTTCAACTGAGGAGGAATGACCAGCACCTTTAATCATCACTAAATCAGAGTGCTTAATCTGGCTTTTTATCCTGTGTGATTTTGCTGGCACAGTGGCTATATCCTGATCTCCAACCATGATCAATGCAGGGCACTCAATGTTTTTTAGTTCATCAAAAATACTTTCTCTTTTTATTACTCCTGAAACTGATTTTACTATGCTCTTTTTGTTCTTTTCCAATTCCTGCTCCCATTCTTTTACTTCTTCTTTTCTTAGTTGGTCAGTTAAAAATTTTTTACCAAACATGATCGCCATAACTTTTTTAGTGACTGCTTTTACACCAAATAATTTTACAATGGTATTCAAAACACTATATTTAAAGGCATTCGGTTCCGGATCGGCAGTAGTTTCAATGAGGGTAATTGATTTTACCAATTCAGGTTTTCTGGCTGCAAGCCTCATCGCCAC
>JAHQVQ010000351.1 GCA_019634305.1 Flammeovirgaceae bacterium
CTGATAGTTATGCTTAAAAACTTCTTGATATCTGACCTCTTCTTTTTTATAGGTTCGTTCATGTTCTATTTTGGCAAAGTACACCAAATCTTTACCCTGTATTTTTTTACCATCCCTATAAGTCTGGGCAAAACTATTGGCATATTCCTCCATCACTGCTCTGGTATAAGCCTTTAATTGCTCCTGATCATTCCCAATATGTTCCAATTCATCTGCACTGGGATTAATGGTAAGCATAAAAAACTTACTTTCCTTGCTTTTCAGCTTTGCCCCTACTCCATTACTATCAATGGCATGTCGCACCTGAAAGGAGCGGTAATCCTGACCGTCATGAGCAAAGAAATGTTCCTCTTCCAACAAATCTTTATCCTCATTTTCCTTCTCCAGATATTCCACCAATGCGCCACAACTCCCACTATTGTTACCATAGTGGGGATCATATTTGCCGGGGTTGTGAATCTTTACATACATAACTAATCCAGGTGCTTGATTTAGAAAAACACTAGTGTTTAAAAATCGAAAAAACTTTGAATTTCTTCTCTGGAAGCTTCAATCACATAATGATCTGAGAAGCCAATCTTCCTTTGATTGACCCTTTCTTTCAAAGTCATAAGATGATTTTTGAGGCGCTTATTTTCCTTTTCTGCTTTTTCCAGTTTGATCTGTAAGGCTTGTTTTTCGGCCTGCAAACTGGCATCTGCTTCGGGCTTTTGTTGAACTGAAATTTCCTTTCTTTCAAGCGGTTTTTTAGTAAATATGGGCTTTTCAGCTACTGTTACTGCTGCCTGATCTTTGGATAAATAATCTCCAACTTTTAAAGTTAAAGCATCCATTTGAGCGGCCATAGGCAGTAGGATTTTTTTCTCCTGAGTCCTAATAAAAGAGACCAGAGAGTCCCTTAATTTCTTCAATTCTTCTTCCGGAGACTTTGCCTTCTGAGAAGGATCATAGCCAGTTACCACAAAATAATCTAATACCTCATGGACAATATCTACACGATTTTTACCCATCCGTTTGTGCAGGATATCCAGCAATTCTTTGCTTTCCGGAAATACTTTTAAATTCTGGTACTGTTTCAAACTTCTCCCTATGTTTTGTTTTAGTATGGATAATAAAAATACGCCTTAATTACATTTAAAACAACTTTTTGAAAAGTATTATCCATATAAAAAATAATCTTATCCATAAAAGGAAGAATGTTAGTTTTATAACTATCTTATTATCAAACACTTAATTAAAATATAAATGTCGACTATCATGCTTTGCGTGATATCATCTCGCTTACAAATTCCCTTTCTCAATCCTTCCCTTTTGTAACCAACTTATCAGTTGCTTTTTTAAGCTAAAAAACAAGATGCAGAAAAACCCTTTTATAAGCTTGCTTATCATTGGAGATAAAAACTAACAAAGCCCAGAATAAGTAAGTTGGAAGGAAACTTTCTCCTTTTGGATTACTCAATTCTTATAGTTAAATTCATAATTCAATACATCTACTTTTGATGGCTAGTTTTCTGTATAGTTTGAACTAAAAATTTTCAAAATGAAATTGATAAAATTAGTTTTAATTAAAATTCTAATTTTTGGATTCTTTATCCATGGGACTAAGTCTCAAAAGGTAAATTACCAATCAATAGAGGTATCAGAATTAGACGGATATACTTCACTCAAGAATATAGAAATAGATAAAAAAATTGAAACTCGACTTTATAGTGAAAAAGTAAAAGTTACATTCAAGTGTAAATCCTGCAAGATTAAAAACAAGTTTAAAGTTTCCGGACCTGATGAGTTCACCATGGAAAGAATAAAATTTCCATTAGAAAAGAAATTAAAACCTGGAAAGTATCAAATGACTTATTGGCAAAAAAATGTGCAGCAAATTAACCTTCCATTTACTGTCAAGGAAAACTCAGAAAATATAATACAGGTCAAAGATTGAGTGAAAAACTCAAATAGATATTTTCAGCATATAGCCAAAATGAATAGGTATATACAATAAAATCCCTAAATAGGGAAATTCCTATTTAGGGATTTTATTGATTACTTCTGCCCTATTCCCTCTATTTTTTTCAACTGGAATATTGGAAGGCTTTCTGGTCTATTCTTTGTTTTTTCGATAATGAATGTCCTGGTTTCTAAATGAGATTTTCGGTGTTCCTCTATATATTCTTTTAAAGTCAATGCCTTATCCGCAATATTAAACCTTGTTATTTCTTGTGCTAAATCTCTTCCTTTAATTGATAGGATATGAGCATTTATATCTTCGATAGGTTGGTTATCATAGAAAGTAGTTAAACCCTCATTATCTAAGGTTTTAAAATCCTGATCATTCAATTTCGTCTCTTCTTTTAGAAGCTCTTTTGAAAGGATTAATTTATCTAACTCCTTTACCCGCTTTTCAACCGAAATGAAATACTTTCTGACCTGCTCCCCTACTTCTGTTTTTGCCATCATTGAAAGCTGCTTAGCGGTATCAATTGTTAGGAAATGAGCGTTCTTTGGCCTCCCAGCGGATTTTGTACTTTTTTGTACAAAACTCCAATAGTCAATTCCTTCCTTAAAATTTTCAAGCTGTCTCAGCATCCAAATTTGATGTGGAGTTTTCACTTTTAAGAAAGCATGCAACTCGTGGGAATCGATTAAATATCCTTCATAAATGCCTATTAATTGTTTCATAGTAGCTATTTAGATTGTTTTTGAAGGTTAAATTTTAATTTATCCCTATTTAGGGATTTTCCTAATTAGGGATTATTTGCTTTATAAAAATCATACATTTTCCAGAACAAATCATGCATGGTCATATCCCTGGAAGCTGCATATATTTTAAACTCCCTGTGTTCATCCTCAGTGGCTTTAATATTTATATCCTTTTTCTTGGAGTTTCCAGCCTTTTCTAAATTACTGGTTTGTACTACCGTTTCTACCTCCTGACTTTTCTCTAGCTTCTTATTCCTTTTCTTTGGTTTTATTCCTGGTGTTGCCATAATCTTTACATTTTTTTATGCTACTACTTCTTCAATTCTATTCATGATTACCTGAGCTACTTCATCAGCAGTATGACTGGTTGATTGATGGGATGATTCCGTTAATGATTTTCCTTCATCACTAGCACGCCTATAACTTGTCTTTTCTGGAAGATACTTTTCATATACAAAATATCCTTTATCCTGCATAAATTCAATAGACTCTTCTAATTCAGATACACTAACTCCAACATGGTTGAATACTAAAGTTATTTTGGATTTACTTAGTCCTTTCTTCAATAGCTCCTTTATCAGGCTATTTGCTGGCTCTAGATCATCTAATGCCGTTCCTGATGGGATGATAACCATATCGGCTTGTTTAGCCACTTCTAAGGTCTGTTTGGTGGCGTGAGGTGCTCCATCAAAAATAATGAGGTCGTAATTGTTAGCAAGCTTCATAGCCTTATCTATTGATCCAAAAAGCTGGACATCTATCTCTGGCTGAATTTTTCCCAATAATCTCCTTTTATTCCACTGTACACAAGTACTCTGCGAGATATCCATATCCGCAATTAGTACATTGAAATCATTGGCTGCATATTCTCTTGCTATTAATCTTGAAATGGTACTCTTCCCCACCCCTCCTTTCTGTGAAACTACTCCTATAATTAATGCCATATATAAAAAATAATTTAGGGATTTATGAAAATAGGGAAATCCCTATTTAGGGAGTAAATTTAATGATTATCCTTCTTACAACAAAGATATTTGTGATTTTTAGCTTAACTGTACTTAAAAAAATTATGCTGTATCTGCATTTAATTTTATTTCTCCTTCCCAAAAACAAGCAACCAAATAATCCCTATAAGGATCATTTCCAGATTCATTAAGACACCACTGCCAATCAACAATTTCTTCATTGCTTGGAATAATAATATTGCTGCCATTCTCAAATTCAATGGTCAGATTACTTTTATTATCCAGTTCTAATCCTGTCACTAGTATCCGCATGTTTGATGTAATAACAATACTTTTTGAAATGTAATTTTTGTCAACGCTTTCTTTAGCAATCTTATAATTATCTTGGATCAAACGAGTAAGAAATTCTTCATCTTTAGAAATCACATTTTGACATATCAACCAACAATTTCCAAAACATAACCTCCAGGTATCCCCAACACTGTAATGAGATATAAAATTATCAATTAGTTCTTCTTTCAAGATATCTAAAGCTTTCATTTTTGTTTATTATGGATCGTAGAATAAATTCCCTAAATAGGAATATCCCTATTTAGGGATTTATGATTATTTAAGAACCTTCTTTTGTTTCTCCAACCAGGCAAGTGCAATAATTTTAGTTTTGTTTCTATAGAATTCTCCCCAGTCAGACTTTAACTTTTCATCATCAATTCCATTAGTTAAATAGTCCATTTCTACACCTGCTTTTATCCCTTTTTTGAAAAATTCAATACCATATTTTTTAACTGAGTTAATTAAATCATTATAGTTTTTATTAAGCCTTTCCTTAAAATCATCAGTTGATTCGATAAACTGCTTCATTATTTCGAATCTCTCTTCCTTTGTTAATCTGGGAATGAAAATATGAGTATCATAATTTTTCTCATTGGCAATTATAGCTTCTTTAATATCCCTTTCTTCATCTCTGGAAAGACCAGAATAATAATCTGACTTACACTCTGATACAAGAGCAAAATCCATTACATGCACCCCAATAACTTTAAAATCTCTTTTTCTCAGATAAAAAGTTTCGTTCATTGAAGCAAAAGAATATGCAAATGCTGAAATCAAAAATTCGATATCTGTTTTTTCTTTTTCCATTTTGATATCAAAATTTATCCCTAAATAGGGATTTCCCTATTTAGGGACTTTTTATCCATTCTATTTCCTTAATATTTAATTTCCAATTCCAAAACTCTCTTTCTTCATCTATTTGAATTTGCTTATCTTCCAAACTATGAGGTATGACTTTCAATGAATCACCATTTGAGTAATTAAAAACTAAACCTTTTAACTCTCCTGTGGAATCTTCAAACCAATACCATCTAGTATAGTATTTCAGAGGAACATTATAAAAAATTTCGTACACTTCTTTATTCTCAAAGTCACTGATATCCACTTTTTTTAAAACTTTATCAAATTTCTTTCGATATTTTTTAATTAAGTTATGGAGTTCCGAAATTGGTAAGAGACAACCATCACTACAAGTAGTAATGCTATCAGAATTAAAGAATGGCAAAATTCTATCTTTTTCAGATAATGGTAAAATCGGATTTTCAAAACTAAATATAGCTATGCTCATAGTATATGGAATTGACCATAAGCGATAATGTTCTTTAATTTTTTTTCCAAATACAACCGCCCTTTCTCTTTTCATTATTATTAAAACAGTATCTCCTATATAAGGTATATTATTTGTCCAATCATATCGATTGAAATCAGTATGATCATACCATGTACAAATTGAGCAATTTGCCTGACTTAAAGTGTCTTCAAATTCAATAGATTTAAACCTAATAAAACCAGTTGTATCTGATTCTGTAATCACAACTTCACCTACAAATCGAGCAGATGCTATGAGAGAAGATACGAAATATGTTATTGATTTAGCCAAGGAATACTGACTAATGAACAAGATTGATATGGTTAGAAGAATTCTCATATATGATTACAAATAACGTCCGTAAACTTATGTATTTATACCTGTATTTTTTTCACTGGTTTTATTTCGATGTTCATAATTTTTTGATACAGTATTTTGTTGCAACCATACCTCTGGTAATCCCAATTGCTCAATTGATCTCCCAGTTCTATCGGCAATTTCATGTGCCAATTGTGGAAACCCAATCAAGAATTCATTACACCGGATCTTTAGGCCATTTCCTTTCAAAACAAGATCTCTATTCAAGGCAAAATAATTTATTGAATTAATTTCATCCCAGTCTAAATGTTTCCACTTGTTGAAAATTGTTCGCTGTTTAATTGAATCTCTAGTTATCACAATTTTATAGAATAACCCACTTAATACATTGGGAATTCCTAATCCAAAAAACAACAAGAATATGAAAAGTAAAACCCATTCAGCAGTTCCTTCTCTATTTTGAAAGAAAAGATAAAAACTGAATATTAAGGAACAAAACCCAATAAGGGTGGGAATTAAACCTAATACTAAAATCATTTTACCCGCTTTAAACTCTAAATCTCCTTCTTGGTTTGGAACTAACTCTCTCTGCGATTTTTTTGACATTAAATAGAATAATAACGAAATAAGAGCAGCAGTAATCAATCCTTGTATCATTACTCTAACAATTTAAATTAATATAAAAATTTCCCTAAATAGGGAAATCCCTATATTTATCTATGAATCTATTTTTCTGAATTTAAATGATTAATGTAATTATTTAATAATCCTTTTATCTGTTCTGCTGCCACAGGGTTAGCTGAATGAACTTTAAATTTAAAGTCCCTCAAATCTAAATCTGATTCATAAACAAGCCATTTAGCTGCTGCATATCCATCAGGAGCGAGAATGCCATTTTCATCTAGCCCCAAGTCATTATCAAAACTAATAAATTCAGGAAGTCCATTTTTAGTAATGTATGCTACAAATTCATTGTAGTTTCTCACTATATCAAATTCACTTTCCATAGATTTATCATAAACCATATCTATTGTTCTTATGTCATCAAGAAAAAGTTTCTTCATTTTGATTGTACTATTTTCTAAATCGCAATAAATTGGCGGCAAAAATTAACTGCCCAAAAACAAAACATATGGTTCCTACCAGATAAGTCTGGCTTACACTAATACTATCATCGTAATTAGTAACAGAATAATATCTTCTAGTGGTTAATCCATACATTTCAATTTTGCTTCCAAATACAAGCCAAAACAAATAAAAAACAGGGACAATGGTAAGTAGGGTATGAGCAAATGTTAACCAATGATTTAGATTAGATTGTCTGTAAAATATGAAGTAAAGCAAACAAGATATTAGCAGATAAATAATTACAGGCCCTACAATTGAAGAATATTTGGTTACATAATATGTTGAATGGATCTGTACATCTATGGTAATTTGATCCAAAAATAATATCGAAAGTGCTAAAATTCCGGCATAAGTCCCTATCCAGATGTCTCCTCGCTTAAATATTGCCAGTCGTTTATTTTGGTCGTTATTGTTCATAAAAGCCTAAAAGGAAATTCCTTAATCGGATAAATAAATGATTTAATTCCGTATTAGCATTTTTTAAGTTGAAGTATCCGTTTCATCCCATAATTCACCAGTTACTTCATCAATATCTGTTTCATAATAATAACTTCTTAACCAATTTAAAACTTTGTGTCTCTCAAAACTAATTAACCGATTGATTTTAGTTTCATCTTTTTTTCCATTGAACAATAAATCTCTGAAATAGGAAGTAGCCATTTCATTAACCAAGTTCTCCTCATATATTTCACTGAAATTCCTATATTCTAATTTCGTTAAAAATAACATTAGAGAATCACCCAAATCAGGCACATTTTGTTGAAATTCATCAATCTCCTTATCATTATTATCAATATCTAATTTGGGTAGTGCCCTAACTTTCTTCAAACACCATCCTAATGTCAAAGCACTCTCTATTCTCCATGATAAATCCATTAAGACATTTTCATCAGGATTAGGATCATTTAAAAATTCTTTTTCATTTGGTGAAACTTTATCCCAGATCATTTCTCCTTTCAACCACTGGATAATATCAGGTCTCTCCTCAAGATTATGAGCAGAAAATGAAATTGTATATAAAATCATCATTCTACACCCGGCATCGTAAGGTGTTTGAAACTTTTCATTTGAGTAGTCCAAATAGGGTAAATGAGCTACACGACAATTCTTTATACCGTAATCAATTAATCTAGACTCAAGACGTCCTTTTTTAGTCTTTAATTCTTGATTTCCTGAATTTTTAATTAATTCAATTTCTTTCTTTGTTTTATACCAGTCAGCATGAGGAGTGGATTTACGACATCCTGGACACCATGTTTTTTCCCATTGAGTTTTACATTTCGGGCACTTTGCTTTAGTCAGGAAGGTATTCCATCTGTGTCCACAACTACACGCCCAATATATTTCTCCATCAGGTCTCCATTCACAATTAGAGCACTGTATTATTAAATCATTTTTTTCTTTCTTCCAGAATGGCATTTTTATCAAAAAAATTGAAGCTTGTTTTGATATACACAAACAATTATAAAAAATAGGGAAATCCCTATTTAGGAAATTAGGGATTTTATACTGTCTTATTTAAAATGAATAACATATTTTAGCTCATCAAACATGTTTTTACTCTCTTCCACCTTCTCAATTAAATCAATTGCTTTAGCGGTTTCAAAACCTTTTTTGATGGCTGCTTTAATCCTTGGATAGTTTTTATTTTTAATATATCTGCTCAAATTCATGATATCAACTAACCTCGAATGACTATATTCCACAGTGGAAACATTGGAGCAATGTTTAGATTGATATAAATATTTAACCAGAAGTTCTACGGACACATTTGGTCTCCCTTTATTAACTTCTCTAAGTCGCTTATTAATATCGAAGGGTAGGAGGAAATAGGTGTGTTTCTTAGATTTTGCAAAATCAAAAAAACAGGAATCCACCGTAATTTTCAATGAAGTATCCCAGATATTTTTTTCAGTTCCATATCCATGAATTTGTACCAGAGGACTGACTATAAATTGCTCGTCTTCATGGTAAATGAATTTTTTGCTTTGCAGAGATAACAATGATTTTTTCACCAAATCACCGTCTTTCTTCCCTCTCCCAGCTGCAATACCCATCAATTTAAAAATCTGAGTTAAGGTTACCTCAAAGTAAGCTCTATTTATTTTTTCCAGATAAAATAATTCAGATCTGGCTTTTGCCAATTGGGCAAGTGCCACAATAGAAGTAAAAATTCTAACCTCATAAGCAGTTAGTTCTTTCACTACTTTACTTTTTATTTCATCGCCAATATTATGACTTATTCCTTTCGGTAATTCAATTGAGTAAGTCATACCATCCGAATTTTCATTCAGATCAATGATTTGAGTAATTGCTTTATCCACCTTTTCAGCAAGTGTTTTTTTATAGTTCGTATCACTTTCAAAAAGTGACACCTGATCACTACTAAACTGCTGACCGCTTTCAATTTTCAACAACCTTGATGGATAATTCATTTTTTTCATACTGTTTTTCCAATTAAGATGTTAAAATTATTCTTTATAGCATGATTTACAATCACTTCTCAATTTATTTTTGACGTTTAATTAGGACTAGTGACGTAAGCCTAGGACTTGTGACGTATTCTTAGGACTTGTGACGTAAAATGTAGGACTTGTGACGTAAAAACTAGGACTTGTGACGTCCACATATGATATAACTAACTGATTTTCAGATATTAGTGTGCTTTGTTACTGTAGTATAATTAATATAAATTATATAATTAATATAATTTATAAAGAGGTTTGATTTTTTTATGAAAAAACAAACCTTTAAACATTAAAAATAAAGATAGATTTGAATAGAAATTACTAATTCATTCGATTAAAAATACTCAGGATCATTTGCCCCCTTCAGCAAAATGATTTAATTTTTTTATTCTAGAACCCATTTTATAAAACAATACTTTTTATTTCATAAGTATTTAAGAATAAAAAGCATCTCTTTAAGAAAAATAATTATATTAAATATTACGAACCTCAAAAATGGGGTTCGTAACAAAGTATTTTTTAATAAAATAAGGTTTTACACATTTCATCATATTTCGCTTTGTTACAACCGATTCAACTTTTCAAAAGTAATTGATAAAACTAAAGAGGCTGCCAAAATCAGCGGTGAAGAAATTATAGATCATTTTGTTGAGGTCAACAAAATGATCCAAATGCCAAAAGGAACCTCTCTGAACTCAATCAGAAAAAATATCAATGTAGATTGTAAAAACCACTGAGCTATAGTAATTATAAGTTTTTTTTGCTAAAAATACGAAATTAAAACAAGCCTAGAATTTCTTTTCAAAAATTACTTCTAACTCTCTATCAGAGCCTAAAAATATTCATTTTGAAATGATTTTTTACTACCCAAAAGATAGCCAAGGTAACAAATATCAGGAATAAAGTTAATTTTTAAAAGTTCTATTATTTATGGAACTTTTTAATTATAATTGTCATTGTGAAAAATGGCTAAAAATTGGAATTACTTCGTAAAAATAAACTAACCAAACTCAAAAAAAAGAATCGTGGAAATAGTAAATTGATTCAGGCGATTGATAAACTGATTAAAGATATTGAGGGGGCTGACTGGAAGCAAAAAACAGATGTTAAGTCCATAAGACCTGATGCTGATTGTGTTCATAGCGATGGTTTCTATTTCTTTGATATTAATATACATCGCACCATGATTATGCTCGTTTTTGAGGATGATGAAGCAACGGTTGTTTGGGCTGGTAGCCATGCTGAGTATGATCAAACATTTAAGGGCAACAAAACAACAATAGAGAAATGGTTGAGAAACCAACAATTGATTTAAAATGGAGAGATTGGCAATACATAATATCCATAAATTGGAAGAATTAAATAGTGAATTAGAGTTTGAAAGGGCATCAGCTCTGTATCTCAAATTACGCAAGATGGAAAAAGAGAATGAAAAATATATTTCCATCCGAAAGCACCTGAAAAAATTAATTTCCAGTTTTGAAAAAACGCATTGGGAAGATGATGCCCAAATTACTGATGAAAGAATTAGAGAAAGCGATTTAGCGGAATCCATTGTTCAGGCTGAAAATGAATTTTATCAAAAGCGGAAAGTCTTAATTAAGGCAAAATTAAAAGCGGCTAATATCAACCAAACTGATCTTGCAAAAATTCTGGGACATTCAAAAGGGTATATGTCAGAGTTGATTAATGGATTAAGACCTTTTTCCAAAGAGGATGCAGTAGTCATTAATCGGTTGTTTAAAATTAAATTAGAAGATTTAATTCCAACCTTTATTAAACCAGATAGAGCTATCCATATTAAAAAGACCCTGGATGCTTTATCAAAAAGTAAAATCCATTTAACAGAGAAAGATTTTGATTTACAGGTGTCTTAATTTTATAATAAAAAATATTAATTAGTATTATAAAAAGTATTAAATGTTTAATACCAAACAATATATTGTTTAGTATATTAGTAAAGTGAATAATGGCGTATTGATATATTCAAATGAAAAGACCTCTTTCCCTTTCTGTTGTAAATTGGGTCGGTAATAACAAAGGGGAGTATTTTACCACAGGATTTAGTATTACACACTGTGTGTTAGTTTTTTATAGCTAAATTTATTTCCCAAAATAAAGTTGGGGAATTAGGGTAGAGGTTGAGAAAAAAAATTTAAAATCACCCCGAACAATGGCTATCTAAAACCCGTAATAAATGCATATTAAATTCATTGGCGGTAGTATGGATTAATTCTCCTTTTTCAGGCCATACTTTTAAAATATTGGTGGGAGTATTTGCCCCATCTCTGGGTCCGGCAGGAGTGCCAATGATCCAGGTATCTACATTCCAGTTTCGGTATTGGGTATACATTTTACGGGCATAATCTTCAAAATGTCCCTTCTCGATGGCATGTGGTGGAAAAATCAGGACTACAGCCAGTTGTCCACACTTTTCACAGGGAATTTGGTGATTACGCACTAACTCATTTTGACTGGTATTGGGTCTGGGGGGAAGCTTTCCTTTATAAGTCCCTTTTCCAGCGACTTTCCCCATTAAACCTAATATTTCTTCACTTAAAGGGATAAAAATAGCTTTCCGTTTCTCCATATTGGGATCATCTCCAGCAGGTATTTCCGTGACCATATTGGTTTCGCCATTGGGCAGGGGCTGTACGATGATCCTGCCAATTTCACCCAAAGTGGTGTGGCGGAAAATATAGGTATAGTACCCGTTAATTTTGGTTTTTTGAAAGCTTACATCTGGAGGAAGTGAAAAATTCATGCCTTGGATTTAATCAATAGTTTCCAATGATAAAGGATAATGAACAATCAAACAATTTTTCAAAAAAAAACCGATCACAAAAAATCACGATTTCAATTGAAAAGTATACCACTTATCCCCTTAACTGGTTTTGAAAGCTAAAGATTTCAATTCCTGCTCCTGCCTTGATATTCCATATTTAGTGGCAACTTTTTTCCATTCACCAACCGCTCTCTTTACTTCCTTGATTATATCAGATGCTTTTTTTTCCGATAACCGGAAAAATTCTGAAACCTCTAATGCAAGGTCTAAATCTAAAGAATTATCATCATCTGAAATATTCAATTTCAGACCTGTTCCTGTTTCAACTGGGTTAATATCATATGCAGGGGATAATACCCATCCCTTTTCAGTTAAAATAAATCCATGATTCCTGAGGTGATCATCCGTATTAGTCACACAGATACTAAATACAATTCGTCTCCAAAGCTCTTCAAGGTCCCGATTAACATTAGCACCATAATTCTGAATGAATTCAACTAATTCCAGATAACTGGCACCATCTGAATGATCTTGACCATCTGTATATCCAAGCATGGTCATTGCCGAGGCAAAATGTATCCTTTCCCCACTTAACAGCCTATCAAATCTTTTAGTAAGAAAAGTATAATAGTTGGAAGAAAATTTTTGTGCTTTAGACTCTGCCATATTAATTCCTGCTGCAATAGCTAATTGATAAGTTACAATTTCCCATCCACCTATATCTCCCTGATCATTTCTGCTTGGAAATTTTGCTATCCATAACCCGCCATCATTATCGATTACACTCGCTTTTGGTCTTGCTCCTCCCAGAGATGCCCCTGGAGCAATCAGCATACTTATCCATTTTAAGTATTCCGGGTCTTCCATTACATCATCATCTTCTAACCTTAAACTTATTTGTTCTAATTCCCTTATGGAAACGGCATTGGGGGCTAGCCCAATGCCGTTTCCATAAGGAAAAGAGACAGAATCAAGTATTAGACAGCCCTCCTATAATTAGTAAAAGTCCTGTATTTCCCTCTATACATTTTAGGTTTAGTTCTTTCATATTTTCTATTAGGCCTAATAGCTTCAGTA
>JAHQVQ010000352.1 GCA_019634305.1 Flammeovirgaceae bacterium
GTATGGCTGGTCAATTTGGCTGATGTTTATGATGTTCTTCCAATGCATAAAGAGTTATTCGATTTGGCCATAATAGATGAAGCTACACAATGTGATATTCCTTCCTGTCTGCCAATTTTCCAACGGGCTAAAAAAGTAGTTGTAACTGGTGATCCTCATCAGTTGAGGCATGTGTCATTTTTGGCAAGGGCAAGGCAAACTCATCTAGCTGAGAAACACAAATTACCATTTACCCAATCGGAAAGGTTCAATTATAGGGAAAAAAGTGTACTTGATCTGGTGAATGAGGTGATCAGTAATCAGGAGCAAGTCGTGATGTTGGATGAACATTATAGAAGTCTCCCAGGGATTATATCTTATAGCAATCAGACTTTTTATAAAAATGCTTTGCATGTAATGACTCAATCTCCCATTTCAGAGAAGAAAAATGCAGTGGAAATTATTCAACTGGAAGGGAAGCGGGATAAAAGAGGCATAAATGAGGTTGAAGCAGATTGGATACTTTATAGAGTTAAGGAAATCATTCAAAATGAAGATCACTTAAGTAAAGAGGTTTGTCATTCTATAGGTATTTTATCTCCATTTAGAGATCAGGTAGATTATCTTGCTGCTTTATTTCACAAAGAACTCCAAATAAAGGAATTGGAAAAACATGAAATTACGATAGGAACTGCGCATTCCTTTCAGGGAGAGGAACGTGATATGATGTTTCTTTCATTTGCTTTTGATGAAACTGCTAGTGGCGGAACTTTCACTCATCTAAATAAAGATGATATTTTTAATGTAGCCGTTACAAGAGCCAGAGTAAAACAATTTGTGATACTTTCAACTCCTCTGGATAAAATCCCTGCAAATAGCCATCTTAAGAAATATATTGGTAGCATAGGGTTGGTCCATGAAAATAAGGACAAAGAAAATTTAAATGCTTCAAATTTGCTGTATTGCGAATTTGCCAATGAAGTAGCTGATTACTTTAAAATTCTAGGATTTAATAGCTTTATCGGGTATCCTATTGCAGGATTAAATATTGATATGCTTTTGGAAAAAGATGGCAGGTTATTGGGAATTGACCTGATTGGATATCCTGGGGTTTATTCTCATCCGTTCGAATTGGAAAGATATCAAATGTTACAAAGAGCTGGTCTCCAAATTTTGCCTTTAACTTACCTCCGTTGGGAAAAACACAAGCAAGAATGTTCTGATATTATTACCAGTCAATTTGAGTAATATATTGATTTCAAATGATAACTGACGAAAAATCGCTTACTTTTTCTCCAATAAATCCCCAATAATCTCCATTCCATTACATTCAAAAAATCATTAGGTACGAAAACAAATGTAAACACTTGCACTTTGGTTTTGAATTTGAATGTTTAAATACCGAAACTAATAAATACTCTAATAAACTAAACTTTAAATTAACAGACATGAATTTTCCTCAACAGAAAAATGATACCTTGTTAAAAGAATATTTTCAGGTAAGTTCTCAAATTTTTGCCAGTCAATCCAAAACTGATTTAGATCAAATTAGAAAAAAACTATCAGATATAAAGGATTCAATCAAACAAAAAAATAATTGAGAAAATGAAAATTAATCAATTATTTGATTTAAAGCTAACCATTAAACTTTTCCAGTAACATATTCTGTTTTTTGTTTGTTTTGTTACTACTTATATTTCTAAATAATAAAAGCTTTACCTGTTCGGGTAAAGCTTTTTTCATTAATAAGTGAATTTTTAAACTATTGCCGGATCAGTAGAAACATTCCTTTTTTCTCCAATATGTTTTCCAGGGTATTTGTGGCTGAAACAATGAAAGTATACGCTCCAGCTGGTGCTTCAACACCATTGAAAGTGCCATCCCAGCCTTTTTCTATATTTCTGCTTTCAAATAATAATTCACCCCATCGATTATAAATTTTCAAATTGAAAGTATCAATATAAAATCCATGTCCTTTGAAGATATCATTTAGACCATCGCCATTTGGAGTAAATGCATCTGGTAATTTTACATCAATGTCCTCTTTAATTTCTACAATATTGGAGTAGGAAATAAAAGAAGTATTTCTGGGAAAGCTTACTCTTATTCTATAAAATCTGGATAAAATTTTATCCTCTAAATTTACGGGATCAATAAAATCCAGGGTATTTTTGTCCAGGTCCTGAGAGGTGCCAATAATGTTTCCCTCCTCATCTAAAAATTCTAAGGTATATTCTAAATCCGGAGTGCCTTCGTAAGCCGTCCATTTCAGTAAATTATCTTTGTCAATTTTTTCTCCTGTGAGCACTACCGGGCAATTGGTATTCGATCTTTCCGTTACATTTCCGCAACTATCCTCTAAAGCCACTCTATAGCAGTAGCGGTTTTCCTGCGTATTTACAAGAGAATCGACAAAGGGGGTGAGTCCGTTTCCAATCTCTTCATAAAGACCACCATTTACAGACCTTAGAATAGAAATAGTTTTTACCTTAATTCCTTGTGGAATTTCATAAACAACCAGAATATTATCATCCTGAACTGTACTGAATAAATTCTCTACCTCTGGTAATGGATCGCCTGATTTTGAGGCAACCACACATTTAGTCTGGGTAATACTTGCTGCTCCATTTTTCAATCTTGTAATAATCTGATAGCAATATTCTTCCTGACATTCTACAGTTGTGTCTTCATACACCAAAAAATTGATATTATTGAATTGTGTAACTGTATCTCCATTTTTGACTACCAAATAATCCTCAAATTCTGAAAAGGAGTTTGTCCTTCCCCATCGTATTCTGTTCTGTCCATTTTCTACTGTTATCGAAAGGTCATTTGAACAAATTTCATTTGAGGTGATACTTACCTTTTCACACTGATCAAATGCACTTATCCTGTAGCAAAAGGTATTATTAATAATGTCTTTTTCTGGTAAGAAAATTTCTGATTCAGCTGAAGAAACAATGCTGATTGGGTTAAATCCTCCACCATTTACACTTTCTTCTAGTTGATAAAATGTGTTTTCCTGTAATTGGGCAAAAGTGGCTTTTATTTCAGTATCATTATTAACTTCTATGCTTTCCAGTTGAGGTGTAGGAATAGTGGCTATTGGAATGAAATCCACAGAATTTTCACCGCAAAGATTTACATTATCATCAATGGCTTGAAAATGGCCTCTAACAGTAATTGTTTTTGATAAATTATCAGTAAAACTATGTGAAGGGTTGACCCCTTTTGCAACTTCTTCAACCGGACTTCCATCTCCCCAGTCAATGAAATATTGGTCATAATATGTATCTGTGATGTTGAGTATTACCTTTGAATTGGAACAGGAAAATACCTCAAAATCAGGAGTTTTCGGTTCAATTACTTTTACTAAGTTTGTAACTGGTTCTTTGTTACTAATAACAACAGTTACTTCATAAGGATCTGGACGAGCTAATAAATAGGTGTGCGAATTATTGTCCCCAAAAGAATTATCATCCTTATCAAATTGATATTTTTGTCCATCTGTGCCACAAGTATCAAGAATAATGGTGAAAGGAGCACAACCATAAATGGTATCCCTACTCGAACAAAAGTCATAGTTTTGCCCTTTTAAGCTATTGCTGCTTAGAATTATCGGACTTAATAAAAATAATGTCAACTTAAAAAATCCAGTCCAATTAAATTTAATACTCATATAAGTAGTTGATCAGATTTAAATATATTTTTTTATTGCTGCAACTGATTGTTAACCAAAATGATGTTTCTCATCGAAAAAAAGAACGGGTGCTTGTTGGTTTTAATTTTTCAGATAAACGGTATAAAATCAGGGAATATTCCTGTTTCTTTGCAAATATCAAATTTGGTGATAAAAATTTGTAACTTCTCAAAAAACGTGCATTTAAAGTATATGACACCAAAAAAGTACAATTGGCTTAAATTCAAAAGCGACTTACTTTTTTTGAAAAGAGTCACTGAAAAAGGAATTAAATTGACAAGCGTAAAGCACAAATCAGAACTAGAATGATATTAATAAAGAACATTTTCAACAAACAGCACTTTTTATTTCTTTTAATTATTTTAACCTTTTGGGGATGTAGTGCCAAACAGGAAAAAGATTTGGGATTACTTCCATCGGCTAAGGGTGAGGTAGGAGAAATAATTTTAGTGATAGACACTGTAAAATGGAAGGGACCTCTTGGTGAGGAAATTAGGGAAGTGTTTTCCAGAAAAATAGAAGGGTTGCCACAGCCAGAAGCCATGTTTACAGTAAGAAATATTGACCCCAACAAATTTGTAAGTTTTCTAAGACAACATAAGAATATTGTTATAGTTACCACCTTCGATGAAAATACTGCTGGTTCGAGAAAATTAAGAGAATTCTTTACCCCTGAAAGTATCACTCAGATTAAGAATAATGAAAATATTTTCATGACAAACTCTGAAAATGAGTATGCGAAAGGACAATTGGTAATGAATCTGTTTTCAAAGGATGAAGCAACCCTTATAAAGCACCTAAAAGAAAACAGACAAAAAATACAGGATGTTTTTAATAATTTGGAACGGAAAAGGCTTGCTTCAAAACTTTTTAAGGCAAGGAAAAAGGATTTAGAAAAATCATTGTTGGAAAGTCATAATATAAAGATGGTTATTCCAGCTGGATATAAGTTTGTTCCTCTTGATTCTGTACCCGAAGATTTTGTGTGGTTGCGCTATGTGGAGTATGATTATGATAGAAATATTGTCATTTCCTATAAGGATTATGAGTCGGAGGAGCAGTTTGAAGAGGAGAATATATTGAAGTGGAGAGAGGACATTATGCAGAAATATACACAACAGGACTCTCCAGATAATTATGTGATAAAGGAAAAGTTAGTGCCTGTATCAACTAGAAAGGTTAATTTCAATGGGAAATATGGTGTTGAATTAAGAGGAATCTGGAGATTAAGCGTGTCAATTGTAGGAGGGCCGTTTTTAGCGTATGTATTTTATGATAAAGATTCTGGAAGAATCTACTATCTGGAAGGATTTCTTTCTGCACCTGGAGCTAGCAAAAGGGAACATATGCGGGAAATGGAAGTGGTTTTGCGAAATTTCAAGGGATAAGTGAAAGATATTGTTAAAATAATTATAAAATTTATAGATTTGGAACCTTTAATATCCTCCAATTGGGGGAATTAAAGGTTTTTTAAATTATGTAATTGGTAATAAGTAAGTTACAACTTTTTACAAACTTAAGAGAAGAAAGTTTTGTTGGAAGTAGCTTAATTGTTTGAAACCAGTTGTATAAATGTTTTTTCAGGATAAAAGCATTTTTTGCGCTTAAAATGTCACTCAGGCCAACTAATTTGTCTTATTGGAAATCACTTCTGAGGTTAAGTTTTAGGAGGATAATCAAACGCTTTTTAGTCTGATAAATGCTTTGTACAAAAAATAATCGAGGTATTTCCTGTCTTTATTAATTTTTGTAGTGAATAAATTTTACAAGAATTCTTTTTAATACTTAAAAACCCAAAATGTTCAATTACCTGAGTGGAAAATTAATTGTAAAAGACCCTACCTATGTGGTGATTGATGTCGGTGGTGTTGGGTATGAAGTGAAAATTTCTCTTGGCACATTTAGTAAAATCAAAGGTTTAGAGCATGGCAAACTATTTACCTACTTCCATGTGAAGGAGGATATGCAGGTGCTTTTTGGTTTTGTGGATACTGAGGAAAAGGAATTGTTTATTAAATTGATAAGTATTTCTGGGATTGGTCCATCTACGGCCTTAATGATGTTTTCATCACTAAGCAAAGAGGAATTGATAGATGCCATTTCATCTGGAAATGTAAAGACCATTCAATCAGTAAAAGGAATTGGTGCCAAAACAGCACAGCGGGTTATTCTTGAGTTAAAAGATAAAGTATCCAAAACTGAAGTTTCAATAGAAGGAATTCCCGGTATTGCGGTTTCTCCTTCGCAGGAAATTTTACAGGAAGCTGTTGCAGCTTTGGTAACCTTGGGAATAGCTAAAAATGTGGCGGAGAAAAACGTTAGACTTATACTAAAAAGGACAAACAGCCAGTTATCCTTGGAAGAAATCATCAAACTAGCCCTTAAGTCAAATTAGCCTATGAATTAAAATTACTTTAAGTA
>JAHQVQ010000353.1 GCA_019634305.1 Flammeovirgaceae bacterium
CTGCGCACTATTTGTCGCATCTTTGGAGTAAGTTTGAGTTGGCTTCAATTATTTGCTCATCAACTGTGGAAACAAACCCCAGATGATTTAGGCTTATCTTCATAACAAATAAGTGAGATAAAAAAGCTACAAGTATTTGGTATTCAAGTAGATGAGTTATGATCTTTTGTACAAAAGAAAAAACGTAAACGTTGGATTTGGGTGGCTTATGCTCCTGTCCATCGTTTAGTAATTGCTCATCACATTGGTGGCAGAGGTAAGAAAGCAGCACAAAAGTTTTGGAATAAAATTCCTCAGGCTCTACGTAGTTGTAATTTTGAAACAGATCATTGGGAAGCTTATCATAGTATTATTCCACCTGATCAACAAAGCCTTAACTTTTTATATTGAAGGGTTTAATGCTACCATTAGAGCAAGAGTGAGCCGATTAGTTAGAAAATAACTCTCTTTTTCTAAATTAGACAAGTGGCACAATTTGACCGCATGGTGCTTCTGGCAATTTAATTTAGAACGAAAGCCTTACATTTGATACACTGCCAACTCATCGATGGAAGCCTGTTCAAACAAAGGAGTTTTCTCTGCAATGATTTCCTTTACAGTTTTGGAATAACGGCTATATCTTTCCATATCGCCACGGACAAAAACCGCCTCAGGACAAAGTCTCTTAGCCAATTGACCTGTGTTGCATAGTTCAAAAAAATTAACTGGTTTAAAAAAAATCGGGAGTTACTTACTGAATGATATTATTTTAATAGATGACTCTCTTTCGATATAGCAATTTCCTCCCCTTTTAGGAAAAGAACTACTACTTTCAGCAGATAAGAAAAAAGAGAAATATTTGTGATGATATACTTGTAAAAACATCAAACTTTCAGTTCTTTGCAAACCAAATTTTAGGGAGCCTGTTTTTGTGCACAGCTTTAAGATATTTCAAACCATAGTCCTGAAAAGATAAATGAGCATTCTTTGCCTGTTTAATTCTTGGCTTTGGGAAATGAATTAATAAACTTTACAGTTTGAAAAATTTTATCAGTTAACATAGCTACTGAAGCATGAATACTAGTTTTATCCAAAAAAAGAGAAAAAGCAATACCTACTTACAAGATATAAATGAGATTAATTGAGGTAAAAACCAAAGAAGACGCAAAACAATTTATTCGGTTACATACCGAACTTTATAAAAATGAAAAAGCGTGGATACGCCCTTTAGACAAAGATATAGAAGGAGTATTTCATCCTAAAACCAATAAAACATTTAACCATGGTGAATGCATCAGGTGGATTCTGAAGAAGGGAGATAAAACCATAGGAAGAGTTGCCGCATTTGTAAACCACAAAACAGCAGAGAAGGACAACGAACAGCCAACCGGTGGCATGGGCTTTTTTGAATGTATTGATGATCAGGAAGCTGCTAATATGTTAATGGATGCCTGCAAAGACTGGCTGGAGGAAAAAGGAATGGATGCAATGGATGGTCCCATCAATTTTGGTGACAGGGATAAATGGTGGGGACTTCTTACTGAAGGGTATGACCTGGAACCTATTTATCAGTGTAATTATCATTTCCCTTATTACAAGACACTATTCGAAAATTACGGATTTCAGGTTTATTTCAGCCACCTTACTTTTATCCGAAATACGTTCGATCCTTTTCACCCAAGGATCATGAAAAAATCGGAAATCCTCCATCAGGATCCTGATTATTCATTCGAACATTTCAAACTCAATAATTTCGAAAAATATACTCAGGATATTATAAAGATATATAATAAGGCATGGGTAAATCACAATGGTGTAGCCGAAATTTCCGATGCACAAGTGGAAGTAATTGTAAAACAACTCAAGCCAATTATTGACGAAAAAATTATCTGGCTGGCTTATTATAAAAATGAGCCTGTAGCTTTTTACATCAATATCCCGGAAGTCAATCAGATATTTAAATATGTGAATGGTAAACTGGATACTTTGGGAAAAATGAAATTTCTCTGGCACAAGTGGAGAAAAACTAATAAAAAAATGCTGGGGTTGGTATTCGGAGTAGTTCCCGAACATCAGGGAAAAGGACTTGATGGCGCTTTAATTATGGCCACAGCCCAAATGGTGCAAAAAGATTATAAAAGATATCCCACTTTGGAAATAAATGGCATTGGAGATTTCAATAGAAAAATGATCATTGTAGTGAAGCAGGTGGGTGGAGAAATCAAAAAAGTACATGGCACATACAGATATTTATTCGATAGAGACAAACCATTTGAAAAAATGAAATATATCGGTTAATTTTTGAAATTATTAAGAATTGAAAAACTAACACAAAAGTGGCACTTCCTCTCTAATTTCACTAAAAGGGGAAGTGCTAAAGTCTCTTCCAGCATTCTCAAAAGCCATTTTTTCCATTTCCTATTAACCAATAACCATTTTACAACCACCTGATCTTTAAAGGGAATCACTAAACAATAGCCCTTTACATCCGTAAATAGAACTATGTAAATTCCTATTTTTTTATTCACAAACAAAATTACTTACTACCTCCAACTACATTCTATTTTTTTATTCTAAAAACTAACAAACAGTAGTTTCAATGTCCCATTCTCTTCACTTAATTTTTTTTACAATGCGCCCAACTCAAATTTTTCAAAAGCCAAAATTTTTACTTTTAAACACAATTATTCTTTCACTGATTTTTCTACTCTCAAGCTGTGGAGAGGATAATGAAAATATGACTCCAGATGGAGCCAAGCTATTATTAATCAACTCTGTAAACACTCCTACAAAAGTACAAATGTTTCTACAAGACCAGGAGCTGGCATCAGTTACCAACCATGGGGTAGCCAGTAAATATGTGTCAGTTCAACCTGATTCTGTTATCACCATCAAAACCAATCAGGATGAATTTAATGCCAATTTGACACTTACCTTAAATGAATATTACTCTGTGTATATAAGGGAAGATGATGACGATGCAGATATTTCCATTTTCAGGGATAATTTCCCCCAATCAGGACAAACTACTTTTATAATGGCCAATATGTCATCCGTTAGCACTGGTTCAGTGAAGTTTGCTTTTATCAATCCCGCTACCAGTGACACTCTAACCTATGATGATATTTTTCCCGGAGCAAATCCTGTTTTAGGGCATGGCAAAGTCACAGGGTTAAATTTTAATGCTACAGCAGACCAACTTAACCTGCTTTCCTCCTTTTATGTCGTAATTTTAGATGCAGATGATGATTCCCCAATCGCTGGAGGAACATCTAATGATGTTTTCCCAATTTCAGCTGATAACAGTTACAGTCTGGTATTTGCCGGAGAGCCAGAAAATTATAGTATTTTTCAGGTGAATCATTCCAGTTCGATGTAACCTGGGGGAAACTCAAAATTTCTCATCAAAAAAGACTGATTTAAATCCAATAAATCAGTCTTTTTTGATTTGTATTAGACATTAATTTTTATTGAAGTCTACCCCTCCATACGCTTAATTTTTGCACCAAGAGCTCTAAGCCTGGTATCTATATTCTGATAACCTCTATCAATTTGTTCTCCATTGAAAATCGTACTTTTTCCATTCGCAGAAAGTGCGGCAATCAATAAAGAAACACCTGCCCTGATATCGGGAGAAGTCATTTTTATACCTTTCAATGGAACTTGTTTATTCAGCCCAATAATAGTTGCTCTGTGCGGATCACATAAAATAATCTGAGCGCCCATATCAATCAGTTTATCCACAAAGAAAAGCCTACTTTCGAACATTTTCTGGTGAACTAATACTGTTCCCTTAGCCTGAGTGGCTACCACAAGCACAATACTCAGCAAATCGGGAGTAAAAAGTGGCCATGGTCCATCGGCTACAGTAAGCATGGAGCCATCAATAAACCTATCAATTTCGTAAGATTCTTGTGATGGAATAAAAATATCATCACCACGGAATTCCATTTGTATGCCCAATCGCTGGAAAACGGAAGGGATTAAACCCAATTGCTCCAGACGAACATTTTTGATCGTGATTTCAGAGGCAGTCATAGCCGCCATACCAATGAAACTTCCTATCTCAATCATATCGGGAAGCATAGTATGGGTAGTTCCGCCCAGATATTCCACGCCATCAATATGCAATAAATTTGACCCAGCTCCTTCTATTTTTGCACCCATACTGATCAGCATTCTACACAATTGCTGAATATACGGCTCACAAGCAGCATTATAAATAGTGGTTTTCCCTCTGGCTTTTACTGCTGCCATAATAATGTTGGCAGTTCCTGTTACCGAAGGCTCATCCAGCAAAATATAAGTACCGTGTAAATCATGAGCATCTATTTCATAAAAATGGCTATCGCTATCAAAATTAAACCTTGCCCCAAGCTTTTGGAAACCTAAAAAGTGGGTATCCAATCTTCTTCTTCCTATTTTATCTCCTCCAGGCCGGGGAATTTTAGCTTGTTTGAACCTTGCCAAAAGTGGCCCCAATATCATAATAGATCCTCTTAGGGAAGCGGCCTGTTTTTCATATTCTTCTGTTTCCAGATAATGGATGTCAATATCTTTTGCGGTAAACTCACAGGTACTTTCATTAATCCGGTTTACCTCTACTCCTAATGAATCGAGCAAAGAAATGAGTTTATTTACATCCCGAATGTTGGGAATATTATTAATGGTTACCTTTTCTTCCGTAAGTAAAACAGCACACAGAATTTGCAAGCTTTCGTTTTTTGCGCCTTGAGGGGTAATTTCTCCTTTTAATTGATGACCTCCTTCTACTTCAAAAACAATTTTTCCCTGATCCATTTAAAAAAATTTGATGTAAAAAAATATTTCCAAATCTAGTGATTCTGCCATTAACTCATTCATTTTTCAAGCAATTGGGAATGAGTAATTTATTGGTACTTCAATATCTCGATAAGATTAGATACAGATACTAAAAAAATCAATTCGATACATTAAAAAATACAGGAAATGGAATTTACCATGCTTATTACAATAAACGGTGCCTAAAGCCAAATAATTACTATACACCACCAGTACTTTTCAGAAAAAATTATTTTTTTTCAATTATAGTCAGTTAAGGCAAAATGCAAGCCGACTAATGTTCTTCAAGACCTAAATCTAGATAGAAATAAAATAAAAAATACAGCCTGAAAAATAATTCCTAAATTTGTGCAGGAAGTAAAACGAAACAGGAAATTCCTGTAGCGTAAAATTTATTAGAAAAGACTTCGAAGAATAAACAAGGGGGAAATATTTTGGAAAAGAGTATAAAAGTTTTCGCACCAGCTACTATCGCCAATGTGGCATGTGGTTTTGATATCCTAGGACTGGCACTAACTAATCCCGGAGATGAAGTGATCGTAAAAAAAAAAGCTTCAAAAGGCATTACGATTATTAACCAGACCCCATATACCCAAATTCCTGAAAACCCTGCAAAGAATACAGCCGGAGTAGCACTAAAGGCATTTTTGGATAAAACAGAACACGATTGTGGTTTTGAAATCACTATATCAAAAAAAATAAAACCGGGAAGTGGAATTGGCTCAAGTGCGGCAAGTTCAGCTGCAGCTGTTTTTGGTGCAAATGAGCTGATGGACAATCCATTTACCAAAAAGGAATTGATACAATTTGCCATGGAAGGAGAAAAAGCAGCCTGTGGTTCTCCTCATGCCGATAATGTAGCTCCGGCCATGATTGGTGGTTTTGTATTGGTAAGAAGTTACCAACCTTTGGACATTATCCCACTTACCTATCCGGAAGATTTATATTGTACCATTATCCACCCGCAAATTGAACTAAAAACAGAAGATGCCAGAAGAATATTAAAAAGAAGTATTCAACTGCAGGATGCTGTAAAACAATGGGGAAATATTGCAGGTCTGGTGGCAGGTTTGTTTCAAAAAGATTACGATTTAATTGGCAGATCGCTGGAAGATGTCATTATTGAGCCTATCAGATCCCAGTTAATTCCCGGCTATGAAGAAGTGAAAGCTGCTGCGCTTGATAATGGTGCCTTAGGCTGTAGTATTTCAGGTTCAGGGCCTTCCATGTTTTCATTTTCAAAAGATAAGGAAACTGCTGAAAAGCTAGCGAAAATCAAACAAGGTATTTTCTCAAGCCTTGAAATTGACACAATCTCTTATATTTCTAAAATCAATCCTGAAGGAACAGTAGCTATTGGATAGTAATCAGTAATCTACTAATCTCTATTTTTTAATGTTAAAACCTCAATTCCTTATTGGTGCAACGGCAAGTGGTTCCGGAAAAACTACTTTTACTCTTGGACTGCTTCATTTGCTAAAAACAAGAGGCTTAAAAGTTCAACCTTATAAATGTGGACCGGATTATCTGGATGTAAAACACCATACTTTGGCGGCAGGAAAGCCTGGCGTTAATTTGGATACTTTCATGTGTAGCAATACATATGTGCAAAAAGTATATCATAAATACCTAAAGGACGCTGAGATTGGTATTACAGAAGGAGTTATGGGGCTTTTTGATGGAGCAAAGAAAATGAAAGGTAGTAGTGCAGAAGTTGCCATGCTACTAAAAATACCCGTAATCCTGTTGCTTGATGCACGAGCAATGGCTTATTCAGCTGCACCAATTTTATACGGGTTTAAAAATTTCCATCCAGCACTAGATCTAAAAGGAGTTGTTTTCAATTTTGTGAACTCAGAAGGGCATTATAATTTCCTGAAAGATGCTTGTAATGATGTAGGGATTACACCCTTGGGTTATATTCCAAATAATCCGGAAATTTCTATTGCAGAAAGGCATTTGGGATTAAAAACTCCCGAAGAAAGTAATTGTCAAAAAACAATAGATAAAATAGCAACCCACATTGCCAAGACTGTGGATATCGAGCAACTTTTATCCTTAGCAACCATCCCCATTCCAAAAAGCACAGAAGTTAAAGCTACTTCAGCAACCAAAGGACATTATAAAATTGCAGTAGCCCAGGATGAAGCCTTTAATTTCACCTATCTGGAAAATATAAATGTACTCAAACAACTAGGAGAAGTCACTTTTTTCAGTCCTTTGAGAGATGAGAAGTTACCAGAGACTGATTTCCTTTACCTTGCCGGAGGTTATCCCGAGCTTTACCTAGGCATCCCTTTAAGTTAGGTCAAAAACACAAAAATTGTATTAAACCAGTATTGAATTTTTGAGTTTTTATAGATTTTCACCACAGACTAAATTTTTTCGAGCAAAAGGTATCTGGAAAAAGTACAATTTTTGATTGAA
>JAHQVQ010000354.1 GCA_019634305.1 Flammeovirgaceae bacterium
ATCATTTATCGATTTTGTAAAAAGAATTGGGGAAAAACCACAAATTTTGGTGAATAATACTGGAACATTTATCCCAGGCTCTATTCATGATGAACCTGAAGGTCAATTGAGAAAAATGATAGAAACCAATCTATACAGTGCTTACGACATCACTAGGGGTTTAGTCGGTGAAATGATCAGTGAAAAATCTGGACATATCTTCAATATTTGTTCTATTGCCAGTATTACCGCATATGCTAATGGAGGTTCTTATGCTATTTCCAAACATGCCATGCACGGGTTTTCAAAATGTTTAAGAGAAGAAATGAAGGAACACAATGTTCGGGTAACTGCAATTTTGCCTGGAGCCACCCTAACAGCAAGTTGGGAAGGTGTAGAATTGCCTCCAGAACGATTTTCCAAGCCTGAAGATGTAGCTGAAATCGTTTATAGTGTTTATAATATTTCCAAAAACTCGGTAGTGGAAGATATTATTATTCGTCCGCAATTAGGTGATCTTTAAAGTGAATTGTAGATAGTTAAAGAGAAACAAACTTTTCGTAATTCAACTAAAAATCCCCTAAAATATATCATATGCTAACTATCTACTCATTACCATGAAACTAAAAACTTTTTCCTCTTTTTTCATTTTTATTACTATACTAATTATCAGTGACTTTTCCTTCGGTCAGAAATTTGAAAAAATAATTTCCACAAATGATTCCACGGCAACTTTTGAAATAAGATTAAAAAATGGTTCTGTTTTTTATGGAAATATTATTTCACATGATCAATTTGAAATAATATTTTCTACAGACGAAATACCTTCTTTTTCGATCGAAAGAATTAAAATAAAGTCCATTGAACAAATAGACGATCTCAATCAAAAAAGGGGGGAATACTGGTTCCCCAATCCAAACTCTTCCAGATATTTTGTTGGATCTTCTGCTTTTGGCTTAAAAAAGGGTGAAGGGTATTATCAAAATATTTATGTGTTCATCAATTCGGTAAATTATGGTTTAACAGATTATTTTTCCATTGGTGGAGGATTTGAATCTGTTAGTCTTTTTGTTGGGCAATTGCCAGGCTTCTTTATCACCCCAAAAATAAATATCCCTATTTCCAAAAAGCTGAAAACAGCAGCCGGGGTAATGGTAATAGGATATAAAGCTCCAGACGAAGAAATGCAGGGTTTAGGAATCGGATATGGAATCGTTTCCTACGGAAGTAGAGACCATAATATTTCTGGCGGAATAGGATTTGGCTGGAATAGCCAGAATTTTTCAGAAACGCCTGTTTTCACACTTTCTGGGATGACCAGGATAAGCAGAAAAGTAAGTCTGGTTAGTGAAAATTGGCTTTTAACTAATTTTGATTCCGGAAGTATTTATTCTTATGGCATTAGAATTATGGGTGAGAAAATGTCTGTAGACTTGGGTTTTTGGACTAACTCAGATATTGCTCAGGAAATTTTCCTCGGCATTCCATATGTTGATTTTACAGTAAAATTTTAAGGTATTTCTAACTCCTTTTGTAACCAAAAAGTAAATTTGGTAGTCAAAATACTGAAATCAATTTAGTAACTACCAATTCATTGTGTTATGGAGGATTTATTAATCCCTTTAGCCGCTATATTGTCTTTTTTTGGCAGTATAACAGCCATTGTATTTATCATTTTTCAATCCCGGCATAAGGAAAGGATGGCTCTGATACAAACCGGTCAGACTGCAAAGGAATTATTTTACAAGAAATCAAAAGGGAATAATCAGCAAAATTTTAAAATTGGATTATTGGGAATTGGCATTGCTATAGGGCTACTTATAGGAGAAGTTCTTATTACTTTTACAGCCATTTCATCTACCATTGCCTATGTTTCCATGACTTTTCTATTTGGCGGAATTTCCCTTATTATTTTTCATAATAAGGAAAAAAAAGAGGACGACCTTTCAACTTCCTTTTCTGATAAAATCTTGGAGGATTTGTATTGAAAAAAAAATTATAAACCTACTTTTGGCTTTTTCATATTAAAAAAATAAAAAGGGCAGAAAAACTGACTTTTCCTGCCCTTAAATTTAAACTTTTTTATAAGCTTAGTTAACCGCCATAGATTCGTTTTTCGGAATTTTATTTAAGGTATACCATGATTCTGTAGTCCATAGGTTTTGCCCTGAGCTACTTTTCACAGTTTCCTGATTTAATCTTATGTAAATCATATGATTTTCCTTCATTCCTGGGAATTCCAACATTACTTTCTTCCTATCTTCAGAAACTGAAATTGACTTCAGTTTTAAATATTCTTCATCAATTTTTGGGCCTCCATATGCAGCAGTAGGCTCATAACGCCATTGCACAATTTGATAATCTGAAGCTTTTTCACCAATTCCTTCAGCCAATGGCTCTGTAAATTCTATTTCCATTCCATTTGATTTTGCTCTTACAGCCAGCATCTCGAATGTGGTTTTATCATTATAGGCAAGTCGCTGCAATCCATAACTATTTTTACCATAATGCCCCCAATTTCCTGTGGAACCTACACCACCAATATATAAAGCTCCATCCGGACCCCACACTAATCGGTTCACTCCAGCTTCTAAACCCTGAGTAAATCTAAACAAGGCTCCTTGTAATTGTCCTTCCACTTCTTCCAAATAAATTCTTTTAATTCCTCCATGCGTCACTTCTCCATGAATCATCTGGTTTTGATAAGGGCCCACATTAATAGAAACTGGCTGGCTCGGTGAGTTTCCAACTTCATCTTGTGGTAACCAGGCTACTGGTAATTTTTCCTTCATCCCTTCAGTTCCCGCAAAATCCACTGATCGTGAACCATACCATTCTCCTTTCACAATATGAACAATTTTACTGGCAGGCAACCAATCTCCCTGATTATCAGCTACAAATAATTCATCATTATAAGCAAAGGAAATTCCGTTTGGTGTTCTTAAACCACTTGCAAAAAACTCTACCTCCCCAGTACTTCTGGAAATTTTAACCACTTTTCCTCTATCAGGAATCTGAGGTTGCGTACTTGCCCCTCCCGGTTGAATAGCAGTAGCCAGAGTAGCATAGAAATAGCCATCCTTATAAGCCAGACCAAATCCAAATTCGTGGAAATTAGCAGAAACTCTCCAATTGTTGGAAACGGTTTCATAAACATCAATTATTTCATCACCATCCAAATCGATAAGCTTTGTCAACTCCTGTTTTTGCATGACGAAAATGGTATCGTCTACTACTTTAAGCCCTAAAGGTTCAGCCAGTCCCGAAGCCACCATTTTGTAAGACATTTGTGCTGGATCCCCGGTTTGAACACCATCAACAATATAAACTGGACCAAGTGAATCCCATGTAGAAACCACTATTCTACCATCCGATAAGAAATCCATTCCACCAATCTTAGGATGGAAATCATTTGGACGAGCCTGAGTTAAATCAAAACTTGGATGCACATCTACCAAAGCAGATCCATCACCAGGTAATTTAGGTTTTTCCACCTTTTCCTCTGCCACTTTTGGCATTGCTTTCTTTTGCTTGAGATCTTTGGGACTAAATGTAAATACATCAGGAGGAATAACACTAAAATCATCTTCTCCATATGGCAACCATTGTAAGGATAAGGCTTGTCCACCAACGCCATTATAGAAATCTAAAACAACTGAGTTCGCTCCTTTCTTTAAAATAGTTTCTCCTTCCTTTGCCTCTACGCCATGATTTCCATCATTATCCACTACTGTTTTTTCATTAACAGTTAACCTTGAACCATCATCACTTGCAATTCTAAAAACTACATTCGTTTCCTCTTTTACATTAATAAATCCTTTAATCTGAATAGCAACATAACTGCCCAGTCCCAGGCTTCTTAATTCATCCTCACCTGCATGGACTGCATTTGCTATTCCAGTCATTATAGGTAAATCCTTTTCCTTAATATCGGGAAGAGCATTTAATATATCATATTGATAAATATTCACTGCCAAACCTGGCTGAATATCATTACTTACCAACTTGTCTTTTTCTGCAGCCGAAAAACTTAATTCAAAAGTTGGGTCGGGCCAAATATCATTTCCACCTTCTTGAAAATCTTCTCCATCAAGTCCTAAAATATATTTTACCATAATGCCAGCATCATCGCCAGAAAGATTTGGGTGAGGAGTCATGGGAATATCGCCAAAACTACCTGAACCTCCATTAATTACTTTCTGCACCAGTTTCCCAACTTGCCTTTCGGAAAACTCATACTTTTCGGCAATAGTTACATAGCTTGGCCCTACAGTTTTTACTTCTTTATTATGACAAGTATTACAATCACTTTTTGCAAAAAGTGCTGTCACGATTTCTTCTTCCTTCAACTTTTCCTCCTGAGTGGTCATGTTTGGTTTCTCAAAGAAAAAAGCGGTGAGGGTAGTAGTGGTATTTGGATTTAGGGTAAGTTCCCCGTTAATATCCTGAACAGTTACTCCAGAAAAAGCTGCTGAGGAAGAGTTTTTTACAGTAAAATCACCATCTGTACTGTAACTTTTTTCTGAAACAATAGAACCCAGATGAATATCCAATTTCAATACTATTCCTTCAGGTTGTCCTGTTACTTCAAATTTCCTTTCTAATCCTGCTTTACCATCTTCTCCTTTTACAAATTCTGGTTTTTCGGTAATAAAAATAAATTTACCTGACTCGTATTCCAATTTGTATTTGAGTGCAACTCTGTTGTTGGCGTTTGTTGTATGCCCTTTATAAATAACCTTAGGAATTAAGCTACTTCCTTCTTTTAATATTATCCATGGATTTCCACCTGGTTCTTCCATATAAGTAATGCCTTCTGCAGTTGGTTGAGGTCCGTGAGCAGTGGTATACACTGGTCCGTCAAAATTCACCTTACCTTTCCATAGTTTGTATAAAGCAGCATTTTGAGTATCATAGGCGGCCCATAATTGGTTGTCAAGGGCTAACGTAAGCATCCTGGGTTTTAGATCCAGAACAGAACGTAGAGCCCAAACATCTCTTGGTCTCTCTACTTTTGTTTCCTTATTGCCATCCCCACAACCAACTACAAGTAAAAGAAGTACACCAAATATGCACACACTATTTAACCTTTTTTTGAGGTTCATTTTTGTATAAAATTTAATTTAAAGTCTAAGAAATCAGACTTAATGGTTTAAAAAAATTAAAGGCATAACTAAATAACCAATAAAAGAAATATTCAATTAATAATGGAATATCAGCCAGTTAAAAATGTCTGACTTTTGTTAGTAATTCGTTTAGAGCATGTTTAAATTTCAGATATTATGTTAAAATCATCCATTTCAAGAACCTCAGGAAAGAATTTTATTCACAAATTTAAATTTTAAATAAGCTCTATTGAACTGATGTATTTTCTAATTTTTTTGTCACTAATTTTTTAGCTATAAAATGCCCTACTTTTTTCCCCTGATCCACTCCATTCCGAATGGCAGGCATGTAGTGGATTCCACCATAAAGCCTACTTAAAGCCGCTTCTTCCGAGGCATCATAAAAGGAATCGAAATGCCTGGCGGTAAGTCCATATTCTACTTCTGTAGAATCCAGAAAGGCAAAATTATCCCCGAGTAATTCAGTAAGAGTCACTGCTGCTGAACCAGAAATCACACTATGCCCACTGGTGTATTCGGGGAATGGGGGAGTTTGCAATAAAGGCACCCAATCTTCATCAACTGTCTGATTAATTACGGTTTCAGGTCTGATTAAATTACTTCTGTATTTTTCATCCCAGCAACTGATAAAAGCATCAGCCAGGGAAATGGAAACTCGGGTATAAGCTTCACAAGTTTCTATCAAATTAAGGTTAGCTTTTCTGGAAGCAATTAAAGTAATTCCCATCCAGTGCCCACCGGGAGTAATTTTCTTAGTAGCAAACATTACGTGACCTTGGTGGTGGGAAACAAATGGGTTACAATCCCAAAACTTGGCAATTTCAGTTTGTTCCTCCGAAAGCTGATTTACAGTTTCGTAAACTTCCATCATTTCCCTGTAAAAATCACTATCCTTATTTAAATCAAAAGCAGTGGGTTTTGCGGGAATAAATTGGGTAGCAGAATCAATTATAAAAGGTCTAATCTGATTCCAATGCGGCTCAATTCCTTCCATATAATCAGGGGGAGTAGGTTGCCACCTTCCTTTATCATCATTTACTGTAAATTTTGGGAAAGTCCTGGTCTGTTTATAATTATCTTCATTTATCCAGGCTAAAATATGCTTAGCCACTACTTCCCCATACGCCATGGAAGCATCATAAATCGTTTCCGGAATCCCGGCATTTTTTAATTCCTCATAAAGTTCACTTTGATAGGCTTCAATTTTTTCCTCCGAAAACACTAATGCCTTACCTATAATTAAAAATGCATGTAAACTAGCAACCGGATGAGAAATTTCTTCACCTACAACTGGCTTGGGAACTTCAGTTAATCCTTTCAACTGACCAGCCATTGACTGATAATCTGAATTACCATTTACCAAAACTTCATAGGCTGCAATATTTGGATAAGCATAGATTCTACTGGCTACAGGAGGGGAAAAAATGTCATGAACAATGACATCAGTAAGTTTCTTAAGACTCTTGTGATAATATTCAGGATTATTTACCAAATCCTTATATGAACCATTTTCCTGGTTCTGACAAGAAGGTAAAAAAGTTATGAGAAAAAGCGTTGGAATTAAAAGGAAAAAGCTAAATAATTTCCTTTTTCCAATTTTCAGATGTTCAATTTTAAATATCATATTTTAAAAGTAATTACAAAACTATCAGCCTTTTCAAAATAGTTAAAATTCATAACTAATTATTCCAAATTTGAAGTTGATAATAGGCTAATTTCCAAATAATTTTTCTTTTAATTATCAAAGTCAAAATTACACACAAAATATAATTTGTACTCACTAAAATATCTTTTTATGAATAACTTTTGATTTGTAAAATTTCAAACCCCCATTATTGATGGCAATTAACATCAATACTTCTCCATTTGCATTTAAAATTGGATGTATCTTTTTGATTTCCCCATCTATCCACATCCCGGTTTTGGTATTGGGAAGAAATTTGAAAATGCCTTTTCCATCTCCAATAAAAAGCTGAGACATACTGGCATCGAATTGCCCGATGGAAGGCGTTACGCCAAAAAGGTTTCCTCCAGTGAGTATATCAAAATGGCCGTCTCCATTAAAATCCTGAATGGAAATGCTATTTATTGGAGAAAACTGAGCATCTTTTGGAAGGGATTTAATTTGAAATTTTCCATTTCCCATATTCTCAATAACGGCCGACTCCATCATCACTGCTTTTTGCTTCACAGCATTACTCAGTTCCTTTTTGGAAAATATTTCCTGAATAGTTTTACCCGAGATGGCTTTATAATCCACAAACTTTTTTCTGATTTGTGGCATTTGCCCAATCAGTTTATCTCTGCCATCAAATGGATATTCCTTGAAATCACCTGCCTTATTTTTTCTGTAAATGGAAAGAATTGGATCGTTTGCTGAATTTTGATCAAAATCCTTTATATATAGTTGCATTGGCTGATCAATAGTTCCTCTCAGAGCGGAGTTTAAACCAAGATTACCCGCCACAAAATCCTGATCTCCATCCCCATCCAAATCAGCAGATTCAATGGTATTCCACCAGCCTTCAGTATTGGAAATGGCTTTTGCCTTCATAAAAACTCCCATACTATTTTCGAAAATGGTAATCGGCATCCATTCACCAACCACTACTAAATCCGGGTAGGCATCCTCATTAATATCAGTCCAAATAGCATCCGTTACCATCCCTAATCCTTTGAATATCCCGTAGGAATCCACTTCATTAAATTTCCCGAAACCATCATTTTCAAGCAGATAACTGTCAGGATTTAAACCGTAATTTCCCACAATTGCCCTGGTTCCCACGAAAAGATCTATATCTCCATCCAAATCAAAATCAACAGCAGTAGCACAAGATGTATTATTGTTTAATTCGGGCATTACAGCAATTGATTTTTCAAACTCCCCTGAGCCATTATTCAAATAAAGTCTGTCGGAATATCTGGCATTATTAATTGACAAATCGTAACCACCACTGCCTATAAATAGATCTAAATCTCCATCATTATCAGCATCAAAAAATTCAGCAGCTACATCTTCATAGTGTTTTTCATTTTCCCATAATTTTAAATTTGCAGGTAATTGCCGATCGAACTCATCATCGGAGTTTTGAATAAAAAGTTGTCCTGATTGGTTTCTCGCACCACCAATATAAAAGTCCTCTAACCCATCATTATTTACATCACCAACCGCTAGTGAAGGCCCTTCCGTAGATAATTTGTGAGGTATCAATCTTTCATTGTTGAAATCTGTAAAACCATTTTCTCTGTGTACAAATAGATTTTTTTCATTAGGGTTTACTTTCGAAAAAAGTGGTTCATACTTTTCCAATTTATAAGCAAATTCAGGTTCAGCAGCATTTTTCTCATCTACAACTAACAATTGATTAACTGCTATCTTTTTTAGCGTTTGAGTTTTTCCACTTGCCCATTTTATCTTCACACTATCCAATGGAGATTGTATTTCACCTAACCCAAAACTTAATTCATGACCCATTGAGGATTGAAATCCCCTTGTTGGATAAAGTTCCTGCACCCATTGTTTCCCCTGATGAAAAACCTGAACTTGCATTCCAATCCCAAAAGTGTTTTTCCCCTTTCCAACTCCTTTAATTTTCAGGTAATTATTTTTATTTGCTGTCTCCTGATTATTTCTATAAATCCCTGATTTTTCATCCAGATTATTTATTACTAAATCCAGATCGCCATCATTATCCAAATCGGCATAAACAGCTCCATTGGAATAACCAGGATCAGTTTCAAAACCCCATTCATCCGAAGTATTTTCAAAACCTAAATTACCATTGTTTTTAAATGCATAATTGGAAATTTTCACTTCTGGCATTTCCAGTACCACTTTCAGGTTTTCTTCAGTAATTCCCACATTCAGAGATCGTTTCACTTTTTCATCCGAAATATATTTCAGATAATCCATGTCATTTGGTCTGCGGTAAATGCCATTGGTGATGAACAAATCGGTAAAGCCATCATTATCAAAATCTGCCAGTAAAGGAGACC